>NZ_JBLEBI010000006.1:0-110613 GCF_047340315.1 Streptomyces sp. AF1A | reverse complement strand
CCCAAGGCTGCGGGGGCGCCCTTTGCGCGTGGGTCAGGCGTCTTCCCGCCGTACCGACAGCAGCTCCTCCAGCTGCCCCTCGCGGGCCTGAGCGGCCACGAAGAGGAGTTCGTCGCCCGGCTCCAGGGAGTCCTCCCTGGACGGGGTCAGCACGCGGGTGCCGCGGATGATGGTGACCAGCGAGGTGTCCTCCGGCCACTGCACGTCGCCCACCTGGGTGCCGGCCAGCGCCGACTCCTCGGGCAGGGTCAGCTCCACGAGGTTGGCGTCGCCGTGGCTGAAGCGGAGCAGCCGGACCAGGTCGCCGACGCTCACCGCCTCCTCGACCAGGGCGGACATCAGGCGCGGCGTGGACACGGCCACGTCCACCCCCCAGGCCTCGTTGAACAGCCACTCGTTCTTCGGGTTGTTCACCCGGGCGACGACGCGCGGGACGCCGTACTCCGTCTTGGCGAGCAGCGACACCACCAGGTTGACCTTGTCGTCACCGGTCGCGGCGATCACCACGTTGCAGCGCTGGAGCGCCGCCTCGTCCAGGGACGTGATCTCACAGGCGTCGGCCAGCAGCCACTCCGCCTGCGGCACCCGCTCCACCGAGATGGCGGTCGGGGCCTTGTCGATGAGCAGGACCTCGTGGCCGTTCTCCAGCAGCTCGCCCGCGATCGAGCGGCCGACGGCGCCGGCTCCGGCAATGGCGACCCTCATCAGTGACCGCCCTCCTCTTCGGGGCCCCCGGCGAACGCCGCCTCGACCTTCTCCACGTCGTCCGTCCGCATCATCACGTGCACGAGGTCGCCCTCCTGCAGCACCGTCTGGGAGCTGGGCAGCATGGCCTCGCCCAGCCGGGTCAGGAACGCCACCCGGACGCCCGTCTCCTCCTGCAGCCTGCTGATCTTGTGGCCGACCCACTTGGGGGAGGCGTGCACCTCGGCCAACTGCACCCCGCCGGTGGGGTCGCGCCACAGCGGCTCGGCCCCCGAGGGCAGCAGCCGGCGCAGCATCTGGTCGGCGGTCCAGCGGACCGTGGCCACGGTCGGAATGCCGAGGCGCTGGTAGACCTCGGCGCGGCGCGGGTCGTAGATGCGCGCGGCGACGTTCTCCACACCGAACATCTCGCGAGCCACGCGCGCGGCGAGGATGTTGGAGTTGTCCCCGCTGGAGACGGCGGCGAAGGCGCCGGCCTCCTCGATCCCCGCCTCGCGCAGGGTGTCCTGGTCGAAGCCGACTCCGGTGACCCGGCGGCCTCCGAAACCCGGGCCCAGCCGACGGAAGGCGGTCGGGTCCTGGTCGATGACGGCGACCGTGTGCCCCTGTTGCTCCAGGGTCTGGGCGAGAGCGGAGCCTACGCGCCCGCAGCCCATGATGACGATGTGCACGACCGTCCTTCCGATGTCAAGAGTCGCTGACTTGGCCTTAACAGGTTCTCAGACCGCCGCCCAAGCTACACACGCACCGTCCGGGTCGGGCACCCCCCGGGCCGGGCCGGCCACGTTCGTCGTGGTTCATCGTCGCGTGATGCTGCGCACGCTGTACACAGTCAGGATTCCGAGGCCGAGGAGGCCGACCACGGCCCCGATCAGCTCAGCGGTCGGGGGCATGGGACCTCCGAAGGGTCGGCGACAGGCGGGGTTTGCCATCTAGGCACGGTCCATGGCCCGGCCACGGAATCCGCACGTCCTTTCGCCTCCGAGTTCACCCGTGGGGCAGACACCGGCGGCCGGCCCCCCGGCACGGGCGAAGTCGAGCGGGGGGAGGGGTGGGCGGCTGCCAGTTCGAAGGCTTACGATCCTCTCTCGTGTCCAAACTGACCGACGTGCCCAAACGGATCCTGATCGGGCGCGCACTGCGCAGTGACCGGCTGGGCGAGACTCTCCTGCCGAAGCGCATCGCACTCCCCGTCTTCGCATCCGACCCGCTGTCCTCCGTCGCCTACGCGCCGGGGGAGGTTCTGCTGGTCCTGTCCATCGCGGGCGTGTCGGCCTACCACTTCAGCCCCTGGATCGCCCTCGCGGTCGTGGTGCTGATGTTCACCGTGGTCGCCTCCTACCGGCAGAACGTGCACGCGTACCCGAGCGGCGGCGGCGACTACGAGGTCGCCACCACCAACCTGGGCGCCAAGGCCGGCCTGACGGTCGCCAGCGCCCTGCTCGTGGACTACGTCATGACCGTCGCCGTCTCCATCGCCTCCGGCATCGAGAACCTCGGCTCGGCCGTCCCCTTCGTGGTCCAGCACAAGGTGCTGTGCGCCGTCGCCGTGATCGTGCTGCTGACGCTGATGAACCTGCGCGGCGTGAAGGAGTCCGGCAAGCTCTTCGCGATCCCGACGTACGTGTTCGTCGGCGGCGTCTTCGTCATGATCGTGTGGGGCGTCGTCCGCGGCCTGATCCTCGGGGAGACCATGCGCGCCCCGAGCGCCGCGTACCACATCAAGGCCGAGCACCAGGGCCTCGCGGGCTTCGCGCTGGTCTTCCTCCTGCTGCGGGCCTTCTCCTCCGGCTGTGCCGCGCTCACCGGTGTGGAGGCGATCTCCAACGGCGTACCGGCCTTCCGGAAGCCCAAGTCGAAGAACGCGGCGACCACGCTGGCCCTGATGGGCGTCCTCGCCGTCACCATGTTCTGCGGCATCATCGGCTTCGCGATGTCCACCAAGGTCCGCATGGCCGAGAACCCGGCCACGGACCTGATCCACAACGGCCACCCGCTGGGCTCCGGCTACGTCCAGGACCCGGTGATCTCGCAGGTCGGCGAGGCGGTCTTCGGCAAGGGCAGCTTCCTCTTCGTCGTCCTGGCGGCGGCGACCGCCCTGGTCCTGTTCCTGGCGGCCAACACGGCGTACAACGGCTTCCCGCTGCTGGGCTCGATCCTCGCCCAGGACCGCTACCTGCCGCGCCAGCTGCACACCCGCGGCGACCGCCTCGCCTTCTCCAACGGCATCGTGCTGCTCGCCGGCGCCGCGGCCCTGCTGACCGTCATCTACGGCGCGGACTCCACGCGCCTGATCCAGCTGTACATCGTCGGCGTGTTCGTGTCCTTCACGCTCAGCCAGATTGGCATGGTCCGGCACTGGAACCGCCACCTGGCAGTGGAGCAGGACCAGGCCAAGCGCCGCCACATGATCCGCTCCCGGGCGATCAACGCGTTCGGCGCCTTCCTGACCGGCCTGGTGCTGGTCGTGGTGCTCGTCACCAAGTTCACGCACGGCGCCTGGGTGGCCGTGCTCGGCATGTGCATCTTCTACGCGACGATGACCGCCATCCGGAAGCACTACGACCGCGTCGCCGAGGAGATCGCCGCCCCGGAGGAGTCGGACGACGACATGGTCCGCCCCTCGCGGGTGCACTCGGTGGTCCTGATCTCCAAGATCCACCGCCCCACCCTGCGTGCCCTGGCCTACGCCAAGCTGATGCGCTCGGACAGCCTGGAGGCGCTGACCGTCAACGTCGACCCGGCCGAGACCAAGGCGCTGCGCGAGGAGTGGGAGCGGCGTGGCATCGACGTGCCGCTGAAGGTCCTGGACTCGCCGTACCGCGAGATCACCCGGCCGGTGATCGAGTACGTCAAGGGGCTGCGCAGCAAGTCCCCCCGCGACGCGGTCTCGGTGATCATCCCCGAGTACGTGGTCGGCCACTGGTACGAGCACCTGCTGCACAACCAGAGCGCGCTGCGCCTCAAGGGCCGCCTGCTGTTCACGCCCGGCGTGATGGTCACCTCCGTGCCCTATCAGCTGGCCTCCTCCGAGGCGGCCCGGGCCCGGGCCCGCAAGCGCCAGGAGTGGAATGCACCGGGCGCGGTCCGGCGCGGTCCGGCCACCGTGCGGCCCAAGGAGCCGTCGGCCACCAAGGAGTGAGCCCCTGGTTCGACCTGCGGTGAACGGCCGGACGACAGCCACGTAGACTGGTGGGCTGTTGTCCGGCCGTTTTCCGTTCCCGATCTGGAGTCACCCCGCCATGCAGGCAGAACCGAGGAAGTCGCTGGTCGGGGAGGAATACGAGGTCGAGATCGGCCCCGTCGCCCACGGCGGCCACTGCATCGCCCGCACCGCCGAGGGGCAGGTGCTGTTCGTCCGGCACGCGCTGCCCGGTGAGCGGGTGGTGGCGAAGGTGACCGAGGGCGAGGAGGGCGCCCGCTTCCTGCGTGCGGACGCGGTACGGATCCTGGAGGCGTCCAAGGACCGCATCGAGGCGCCCTGCCCCTTCGCCGGGCCCGGCCGCTGCGGCGGCTGCGACTGGCAGCACGCGAAGCCGGGCGCCCAGCGCCGGCTGAAGGCCGACGTCATCGCCGAGCAGCTCCGGAGCCTCGCGGGCCTCAGCCCGGAGGAGGCGGGCTGGGACGGCACGGTGGTCCCGGCCGAGGGCGACAAGCTGCCGGCCGGCCAGGTGCCGCAGTGGCGCACGCGGGTCCAGTACGCCGTCGACGCCGAGGGCCACGCGGGCCTGCGCCGCCACCGCTCCCACGAGGTCGAGCGCATCGACCACTGCATGATCGCCGCCGAGGGCGTCAGCGAACTGGGCATCGAGAAGCGCGACTGGAGCGGCATGGAGTCCGTCGAGGCGATCGCGGCCACCGGTTCGCAGGACCGCCAGGTCGTCCTGACCCCGCGCCCCGGCGCCCGCCTGCCCCTCGTGGAACTGGACAGGCCGGTCTCCGTCCTCCGCGTCGACGAGAAGTCCGGCGGCGTCCACCGCGTCCACGGCCGCCCCTTCGTCCGCGAGCGCGCCGACGGCCGCACCCACCGCGTCGGCGGCGGCGGCTTCTGGCAGGTCCACCCGAAGGCTGCGGACACCCTCGTCACCGCGGTGATGCAGGGCCTGCTGCCGCGCAAGGGCGAGACGGCCCTCGACCTGTACTGCGGCGTCGGTCTGTTCGCCGGCGCCCTGGCCGACCGCCTCGGCGAGAAGGGCGCGGTCCTCGGCATCGAGTCCGGCAGGCGTGCGGTGGAGGACGCCCGGCACAACCTCGCCGACTTCCCGCGGGTCCGCATCGAGCAGGGCAAGGTGGAGTCGGTGCTGCCCCGCACCGGCATCACCGAGGTCGACCTCATCGTCCTCGACCCACCCCGCTCCGGCGCCGGCCGCGCGACCGTCGCCCACCTCGCCTCCCTGGACGCCCGCCGCATCGCCTACGTCGCCTGCGATCCCGCTGCGCTCGCCCGCGACCTGGCGTACTTCCGCGACGGCGGGTACCGGGTGCGGACGTTGCGGGCGTTCGATCTGTTCCCCATGACGCATCATGTGGAGTGCGTGGCGATCCTGGAGCCCGCCGACAAGGGCCGGTGAACCGGGCAGGCCGGCGGACCGTCACGGACGTTCGCGGCTAGTGGATGACACGGACCTTGTCCGCCCGCGCTCCCTTCTCGCCCCCGGCGATCTCGAAGGTGACTCGCTGGATCGGCGGGACTCGCGGAAAGGGGCGGCATCGCACGGGCGGATGCCTCCCGCTGTCAGGCCACCCGGTAGGGCCGTGCCCGCTCCGCGTCGAGGACGAGCCCGAGGCCGGGTGCCCCGTCGGCTCCGGGGGTGAGGGTGCCGCCGGCGGGGGAGAGGACGCCGGCGAACAGGGCGCGTTCGATGCGGACATGGTCGTGGAACCACTCCAGGTGGCGGAGGTTGGGCACCGCCGCGGCCGCGTGGGCGTGGGCGTGCGGGGCGCAGTGCCCGGAGATGTCGATGCCGTGGGCCTCGGCGAGGGCGGCGGCGCGCAGCCAGACGGTGATGCCGCCGCAGCGGGTGACGTCGGCCTGGAGGCAGTCCACCGCTCCGGCGGTGATCAGGTGCGCGAGGTACGGGAGGGTGTAGCCGTACTCGCCGGCGGCCACGTCCTGGGGCACCCGGTCGCGGATCGCTGCGAGGGCGGCCGGGTGGTCGGAGGAGACCGGCTCCTCGAACCAGGTCACGCCCTCGTCGGCGAGCGCCCGGCCCATCCGCACGGCCTGCTTGGCGCCGTAGCCGCCGTTGGCGTCGACGTAGAGGCCGGTGCTGTCGCCGATGACGGCTCGGGCCCGGGCGACGCGCCGCCGGTCGCGTTCCTCGCGGCGTCCCCACGACTCCGCGATCTTGATCTTGACGCGGGGGACGCCCTCGTCCTCGACCCAGCCGCGCAGTTGCCGTTCCAGCCGGTCGTCGTCGTACGTGGTGAAGCCGCCGCTGCCGTAGACGGGCACCTCGTCCCGGGCCGCGCCCAGGAGGCGCACGAGGGGCTGGTCGAGCAGGCGGGCCTTGCAGTCCCACAGCGCGATGTCCACGGCCGAGATCGCCTGGGCGGCCACGCCGGGCAGACCGGCGTTGCGCACCGCCCGGCGCATGGCCTCGTTCATTCGTGGCACGTCGAGGGCGGGAGAGCCGGTGATCACGTCGGCGAGCAGGTCGTCGACGACGTGTGCCGTCGCGGCGGGCGCGTAGGTGTAGCCGAGGCCCGTGACGCTCCCGCAGCCGACGGTCGCCAGGACCAGGGTCGTGCTGTCCCAGGCGAGGGTGCCGTCGGCCTCGGGGGCGTCGGTGGGCACGGTGTAGACGGCCGTGCCCACCCGCTCCACCACCGGGCTGTCGCTCATGTGCCGTCCGTCTCGCCCGTCGCCCCGGGCCGGTCCGTGCGGTGGCGGTGGCCGGGCAGGAACTCCTGGACCTTGGCCTTGAAGCCCTGACGGACCATGGCCGCACGGTCGCTGTCGCCCTTGAGGACAGAGGTTGCCGCCGCCTCGATCTGGTCGAGGGTCGCGTGCGGAGGGATCGGCGGGACGGCGGGGTCGGTCACGAAGTCCAGGACGCAGGGCCGGTCGGCGGCCAGCGCGGCCTCCCAGGCGTCCACGACGTCACCCGGCTTCTCGACCCGTATGCCCTTGAGGCCCACCATGCGGGCGAAGTCGGCGTAGGCGACGTCGGGGATCGACTGGGAGGGCAGGAACTGCGGGGCGCCTTCCATGGCGCGCATCTCCCAGGTGACCTGGTTGAGGTCCTGGTTGTTCAGCACCGCCACGATCAGCCGGGGATCCTCCCATTCGCGGTAGTACTTCGCGACGGTGATCAGCTCGGCCATGCCGTTCATCTGCATCGCCCCGTCGCCGACGAGCGCGATCGCGGGCCGGTCGCCGTGCGCGAACTTGGCGCCGATCGCGTACGGCACTCCGGGCCCCATCGTGGCGAGCGTGCCGGACAGCGAACCGCGCATGGCGCCGCGCAGCCGCAGATGGCGGGCGTACCAGTTGGCGGCCGAGCCGGAGTCGGAGGACAGGATCACGTTCTCCGGCAGCAGGCTGTCCAGTGCGTGCACGACGTACTCGGGGTTGAGCGGTTCGGCGTCGACCGCGGCACGCCGCTGCATGACCTCCCACCAGCGGGCGGTGTTCTTCTCGATCTGCCGGCGCCAGCTGTGGTGCCTGTTCGCGTCGAGTAGCGGCAGCAGCCGGGCCAGCGTCGTTCGTGCGTCGCCGACGAGGTTGACCTCGAACGGGTAGCGCAGCCCGACCATGTGCGGGTCGATGTCGATCTGCACGGCCCGCGCCTGCCCGAACTCGGGCAGGAACTGGGTGTAGGGGAAGGAGGAGCCGATGACGAGGAGGGTGTCGCAGCCCATCATCAGCTCGTACGAGGGCCGGGTGCCCAGCAGCCCGATGGAGCCGGTGACATACGGCAGGTCGTCGTCGAGGGCGTCCTTGCCGAGCAGCGCCTTGGCCACGCCGGCGCCGAGCCGGTCGGCGACCGCCATGACTTCCTGCCGGGCCCCGCGGGCCCCCTGCCCGACCAGGAGCGCGACCTTCTCGCCCGCGTTGAGTACCTCGGCGGCACGGGCGAGGTCCTCGTCGCCCGGCACCGGGGCGTACTGCGACATACCGAGGCTGGAGGGCACCATCTTGAAGGCGTGGCCGGGCGGCGAGTAGTCGAGTTCCTGGACGTCGGCGGGGATGATCACGCCGGTGACGGAGCGGCGGGCCAGGGCGGTGCGGATCGCCCGGTCCAGGACGCCTGGCAGCTGCTCGGGGACGGTGACCATCTCGCAGAAGTCGGAGGCGACGTCCTTGTAGAGGCTGACGAGGTCGACCTCCTGCTGGTAGGAGCCGCCCATGGCACTGCGGTTGGTCTGTCCGACGATCGCTACGACGGGCACGTGGTCGAGCTTGGCGTCGTACAGCCCGTTGAGCAGGTGGATGGCGCCGGGCCCGGACGTGGCGGCGCACACCCCGACCCTGCCGGAGAACTTGGCGTAGCCGACGGCTTCGAAGGCCGACATCTCCTCATGCCGGGACTGGATGAAGCGGGGGTTGTCGTCGGCACGGCCCCAGGCCGCGAGCAGACCGTTGATGCCGTCGCCGGGATAGGCGAAGACATGGTCCACCCCCCAGGCGCGCAGGCGCTCGAGGAGATGGTCGGAAACCTTCTGCGACATGTTCGACAGCCTTTCCGGTAGCGCCTGTGTGAAGAGGGATCAGAGAACGGGGATCAGAGGTGGCGCAGCGAGCGCACCGCCGCTCGCCCGGCGACCGTCGCGGCGGACGCCGTCAAGGCGGCCGCTCCCGCGCCGGCCGCCCAGCGGGACGCGCGGGAGGGCGGGGCGGGGCGTACGGCCAGGCGTTCGGGGTGCTCGGTCGGGAGCGTGCCCTCCAGGCCGAGGGCCAGGACCTCCGCCAGGTGCAGGGCCCGCCGTCCGGTGCCGCCTTGTTCGATCTGGGTTCGGCAGCTGAAGCCGTCGGCGAGGACCAGGCTGTCCGGGGCGGCGGCGCGAACGGCGGGCAGGACGCCCTGTTCGGCGACGGCCATCGAGACCTCGTGGTGGCCGCGTTCGAAGCCGAAGTTGCCTGCCAGGCCGCAGCAGCCCTCGTCGAGGACGTCGGCGTCGAGATGAGCGCGGCGCATCAGCTCGCGGTCCGCGTCGAACTTCATGACGGCGTGCTGGTGGCAGTGAGTCTGCACGGTTGCCCGCCTGTTGAGCCGCGGGGGCCGCCAGTCGTCGGGTGCGTGGTGGACGAGGTGCTCGGCGAAGGTGCGGACCTGTCCGGACAGGCGCTGCACGTCCTGGTCGTCGGGCATCAGCTCGGGGGCGTCGGAGCGGAAGACGGCGGTGCAGGACGGTTCGAGGCCGATGACCGGGGTGCCCGCCTCCAGGTAGGGGCGCAGCACGCCCAGGGTGTGGCGCAGCACCTTCTGCGCGAGGGACAGCTGCCCGGTGGAGACCCAGGTCAGCCCGCAGCACACCGGCCGGGCGGGTACGGCGACGCGGAAGCCGGCGTCCTCCAGCACGCGTACGGCCGAGACGGCGATCGAGGGATGGAAGTAGGCGGTGAAGGTGTCCGGCCACAGGACGACGGTGCGCGGGTCGGCCGGGTCGGGTTCCTCGATGCCACGGGCCCGCCACCACTGCTGGAAGGACTGCTCGGCGAAGACGGGCGCCGAGCGGGCCTCGTCCACGCCGGCCAGGCACTTGCCCGCCCGTGCCAGACCGGGCGCGCGCAGGACACTGTTGACCAGCCCGGGCGCGATACGGGAGAGCCGGGCCCATACGGGCAGCCAGCCCATGGAGTAGTGGGCGGCGGGGCGCAGTCGCCCCTCGTAGTGGTGGGCGAGGAACTCCGCCTTGAGGGTGGCCATGTCGACGCCGGTCGGGCAGTCCGACTTGCAGCCCTTGCAGGCCAGGCACAGGTCCAGTGCGTCGCGTACCTCGGTGGAGCGCCAGCCGTCGGTGACGGCCGAGTCGGCATGGCCGTCGAGCATCTCGAACAGCAGCCGCGCCCGGCCCCGGGTGGAGTGCTCCTCCTCCTTGGTCGCCCGGTAGGAAGGGCACATCACGCCGCCGGAGTGGCTGCGGCAGTTGCCGATGCCCACGCACCGCATCACCGCCCGGTTGAAGGAGTGGTCGTCCTCCGGGAAACCGAAGTGCGTCGCCGGGGTCCTCGGACGCCAGGAGGAGCCGAGGCGCAGCTGTCCGTCGACGGGGTTGGGGTGGACGATCTTGCCGGGGTTCATCCGGTTGTCCGGGTCGAACAGCGCCTTCATCTCGCCGAACGCGGTCACCAGCCGCTCACCGAACATCCGGGTGAGCAGCTCGCCCCGGGACTGGCCGTCGCCGTGCTCGCCGGAGAGGGAACCGCCGTAGGAGACGACGAGGTCGGCGGCCCGCTCCAGGAAGCGGCGGAAGTCGGCCACGCCTTGGGCGGTCCTGAGCCCGAACGGTATGCGGGTGTGGACGCAGCCCTGCCCGAAGTGGCCGTACAGGGACGGGTGGTCGTAGTCGAACTCCTCGAAGAGCTGCTTGAGGTCGCGCAGATAGTCGCCGAGCCGCTCGGGCGGTACGGCCGAGTCCTCCCAGCCCTCCCAGGTCTCCCGGCCGTCCGGCGGACGGGCCGTGACGCCGAGCCCGGCCTCGCGGGCCCTGAGCATCTTCTGCTCGCGCTCGGGGTCGTCCGAGAAGGCGACGTCCGCGTCCTTCTCGCCGCGGCCGACCGAGCGCAGCAGAGCGTGCGCCTGCTCGTCGACGTCCTCCTGGCTGTCGCCGCCGAACTGCAGCATCAGCCAGCTGTCACCCTGCGGCAGGGCGTTCAAAGACGCCAGGTAGGCGCCTTCCTCCCGCATCAGCTGGGCCATCCGGCCGTCCAGCGCCTCCAACTGGCCGGGCGAGCAGTGCTCCAGGAGCCGGGGCACGTCGTCCGCGGCGGCGCAGATGTCGTCGTAGCCGAGGACCAGCAGCGACTGGTACGCGGGCACCGGCACCAGGTCGAGTTCGGCGTGCAGCACGGTCACCAGGGTTCCCTCGCTGCCGACCAGCGCCCGCGCCACGTCGAAGCCGTTCTCCGGCAGCAGCGAGTCGAGGTTGTAGCCCGAGACCCGGCGCGGGATCTTCGGGTAACCGCGGCGGATGTCGGCGAGGTACTCGGTGACGATACGGTCCAGGCCGGCGTAGAGCTCGGCCCGGCGGCCGCCCTGCGCGGCGATCCGAGCCCGCTCGGCCTTCGACGTCGGCCCGACCCACATCCGGACGCCGTCGTAGGTGAGCACCTCCAGGCGGCGCACGTTGTCGACCGTCTTGCCGTATGCCTGCGCGGACGCGCCGCACGAGTTGTTGCCGATCATTCCGCCCAGGGCGCAGTGGCTGTGCGTCGACGGCTTCGGGCCGAACTGCAGCCGATGACCGGCCAGCCGCCCGTTGAGCACGTCCAGCACGATCCCCGGCTCGACCACGCAGGTGCGGGCGTCGGGATCGACGGCGACGAGCCGGTGGCAGTACTTGCTCCAGTCGATCACCACGGCTGTGTTCGTCGACTGTCCGGCGAGGCTGGTGCCGCCGCCCCGCGACAGGACCGGGGCACCGAACCGGGCGCACACCCGTACCGCCGCCATCCCTGCTTCCACCGTACGGGGCACCACGACGCCGATCGGCACCTGCCGGTAGTTGGAGCCGTCCGTGGCGTAGGCGCCCCTGCTGCCCGCGTCGAACCTGACCTCGGCGTCCACCTCCTCGACCAAGGCCGCCGTCAGCCCGGCCACGTCCACGCCCGCGGTACCGAAGGGGGTGCGAGTCATCAGGGGGAACCGCCTTCCTCAGACGTGGGCGTGGGGGGAGGCGTCGCGCACATTCCCGGGTTCTCCGCGACGCCGCAGTTCTCGGGTACCCACCCCTGAAGGCGCAATGGCCCCCTTTTTTTGGGGCCATCATGAGGATTCGGTTCCGGTCGGATCCGGCCCGTGGCTCGCGGCCGCGACGGGGTGTCCACCAGCCGTAGCGTCGGGTCGATCCCGAACACGCCGGTGTGTCACCTCGACAGGACGGGAACTCGGGGGCCATGAACACGGAGCAAGGACTCCTGGGGTCGTACTGGATCGAGACCGCCCCGGGCGGCGAGCCCGCTCCCCCGCCCTCCGGGGATCTCACCGTCGAGGTAGCGGTGATCGGTGGCGGTGTCGCGGGGCTGAGCACCGCCTGGGAGCTGGCCCGGCGCGGCCACGAGGTGGCCGTACTGGAGGCGGACCGGATAGCCGCCGGAGTCACCGGCCACACGACGGCCAAACTGACCGCGCTGCACACCCTGATCTACGACCACCTGCGCCGCACCCGCGGCCGCGAGGGCGCGCGGCTGTACGCAGACTCGCAGTCCGCGGCGATCCGCCGTGCCGCCGAGATCGCGGCCGACCTGGGTATCGAGTGTGAGTGGGAGGAGGCGGCGGCCTGCACCTACGCTGAGGGTGCCGGGAACGTCGCCCAGCTTCGGGCGGAAGCCGAGGCGGCGCGCGAGGCGGGCCTGTCGGCCGAGTTCGTCACCGGGACGGACCTGCCCTTCCCGGTGGCCGGCGGGGTCCGGGTGACCGGCCAGGCACAGTTCCATCCCGTGAAGTACCTGCGCGCCCTCGCCGGAGAACTGCGCCGGCGCGGCGGCACCGTGCACGAGGGGACACGCGTCACCGGGCTCACCGAGGCCGAACCCTGCGTCCTGCGGACCGACGTCGGCGTCGTGGTGCGGGCCCGCGAGGTCGTGGTCGCCACGCACTACCCGGTCTTCGACCGGGCCCTTCTCTTCACCCGCCTCTCCCCGCGCCGTGAGCTCGTCGTCGCGGGCACCCTCGACACGGACCGGGCACCGCGCGACATGTACATCACGCCCGAACAGAACACCCGCTCCGTGCGCAGCGCCCCCTACACGGACGACGAACGACTGCTGCTCGTCACCGGAGAGCACTTCACTCCCGGCGCCCCCGGCACCGCCGGCGTCGAGGAACGCTTCGCCCGTCTGGCCGCCTGGGCCGGCAGTCGCTTCCCCGGCCTGACACTCACCCACCGCTGGGCCACCCAGGACAACGACTCCACCGACTCCGTACCCCTCGTCGGACCGCTCCACCCCGGCAGCCACCACACCTACGTGGCCACCGGCTTCGGCGGCTGGGGCCTGAGCGGCGGCATCATGGCCGGCGAGCTGATCAGCGACCTCGTCGAGGGCCGTGAGCCCGAGTGGGCGGGCCTGTACGACCCGCGTCGACTGCGTTCCGTGGTCCGCGAAGGCGTGTCCTTCCTCAAGCACCAGGCCCACGTGGCCAAGCACTTCGTCGGCGACCGCCTCCCGCCCGTCACCGCACCCGGCCCCGAGGCCCTCGCCCCCGGGGACGGAGCGGTCCTGCGCGTGGGCGGGCACCAGTGCGCCGTCCACCGGGACGACCGCGGCCGGCTCCACGCCGTCTCGGCCCGCTGCACCCACCTCGGCTGCCTCGTCGCCTTCAACCATGCGGAGCAGGCATGGGAGTGCCCGTGCCACGGCTCCCGCTTCGCCCTCGACGGCCGCATCCTCCAGGGTCCCGCAGTGCGGCCGCTGGAGAAACGAGAGGTCTGAGTGGCATGGAAAGGGCAGCCCTGTTCGACGTGGACGGAACCCTCGTCGACACCAATCATCTGCACGTGGTCACCTGGTGGGAGGCGTTCCGCCGGGCCGGGCACCTGGTGCCGACGCACGCCATCCACCGCGCGGTCGGGCTCGGTTCCGAGGACCTCGTCGCCCATCTGCTCGGCGAGGGAAAAGAATCAGCCCTGGCCCCCGGCGAGGCGGAGGACCTCAGCACCGCGCACAAGGTGCTGTACGCCCAGTACTTCGAGCGGCTGACCGCGCTGCCGGACGCGGGACGTCTGCTGCGGCGGCTGGCCGACGACGCCTGGACGGTAGTCCTGGCCACCTCGGCGAGCGACGACGAACTCTCCGCGCTGCGGCGGGCGATCGGCGCGGACGACGCCATCAAGGCGGCAGCGAGCGCCGACGACGTCTCCGAGGGTAAACCGGCTCCCGAGCCCGTCGAACGGGCGCTGGAACTGGCCGGCGTAGCTGCGGAGCGTGCCGTGTTCGTCGGCGACACGGTGTGGGACATGCGGGCGGGCAGCCGTGCGGGTGTGCGCTGTGTGGCGCTGCTGTGCGGCGGTATTCCCCGCGCGGACCTGGAGGAGGCCGGCGCCGACGCCGTGTTCGACGACCCGGCCCAGCTGCTCACCGAGCTGGCGCGCAGTCCGTTCGCCTGACGCAGTTGTCACGTCCACTGCGCGGGGGCACCCGTGTGGCGGCGCCGAGCGGATCACCGTGACAGGTCGTCACTGCGTCGCCACGACACGCACGCTCCAGCAGCCGGCCCGGCTGTGCGGCGCCGCGCCCGGACGGGACTGAGGGCCACTGACCTGGCAGGGTCACCGCGAGTCCTGGAAGTCGAGTTCCTCCGCGAGGAGGATCCTGGCGCCCATGTTCCGCTCCATCATTTCCAGTGCGGCGACCGCCAGATGGGGATGGATCGAGGCGACGGCGTCCCTCGGCACTGTGACCTCCAGATGACGGATGTGCGCGTCCAGGGCGGAGTACAGGACGCACTGCTCGGTGACCTGACCGGTCAGGACCACTGTTCCGACGTCCAGGTGCCACAGCAGATAGGACATGGGGGTGTCGTAGAAGATCGAGTGCCGGGCCTTGACCACGAAGAGCGATGCGTCGTCCGGCTGGATCGGCTCGACCAGGCCGGCGTGCGGACGCGACAGCGCGGTTTCGACCAGCTCTCCCTGGTGGGAGCGCCAGAGCCCGAAGTTGTCGTTCGCGTAGATCACGGGCACGCCCGAGTCCCGGGCCCGGCCGATCAGATCCGCCAGCACGGGTACGACCCGCTCGGCGGCGGGTGTCAGCAGCTCGGCGTCCTCATGGTCGTAGGTGTTGATCATGTCGATCACGACGAGTGCGCTGCGGTCCGTCTTCCCGGGTCCGGGCACGGGATCCACCACCTCGCGCGATCAGTCCCGCAGCCTCGGCAGGACCTTGGTGCGGTAGAAGTCGAAGAAGCCCTGCTGGTCCTTGCCGATCTGGCTCACGTACACGCCGTCGAATCCCGCGTCGACGAACGCGGACAGTGCCTCGGCGTGGGCGTCCGGATCGTCGCCGCACGGCACCGACCCGGCCACCTGCTCCTCGGTGACCAGCTGCGACGCCTGCTCGAAGTGGCTCGGGGTGGGCAGGACCTGCGCGAGTTCGCCGGGCAGTTGCTCGGTGGCCCACAGCCGGTGTGCGGTGCGGACCGCCTCCCGTTCGTCCGTCCCCCAGCAGACCTTGAGGCCGCCGTAGACCGGCTTGGCGCCGCCGCCTCCGCGCCGGAAACGCTCCACCAGGGACACGTCCGGCATCATCGTGACCAGCCCGTCGCCGATACGCGCGGCGACCTCGGCGGCCTGCGGGCCGAAGGCCGAGACGTCGATCGGTACCGGTTGGTCGGGCAGCGTGTACAGGCGGGCGTTCTCCACGGTGTAGTGCTTGCCGTGGTGGCTGGTCTGTTCGCCGGTGAACAGCTGCCGGATGATCTGGAGGGCCTCCTCCAGCATCTCCATCCGTACCGCTGACTCCGGCCAGACCGTGCCGAGGATGTGTTCGTTGAGCGCCTCGCCGGTGCCCACTCCCAGCCGGAAGCGCCCGCCCAGCTGTACCGCGCTGGTCGCGGCCGCCTGGGCGACCACGGCGGGGTGCGTCCGTACGAGCGGGCAGGTCACCGCCGTCTCCACGGGTAGCGAGACCGCCTGGGACAGGGCGCCGATCACCGACCACACGAACGGGCTCTGCGCTTGGCTGTCGTTCCACGGGTGGTAGTGGTCCGATATCCACAGCGACTCGAAGCCGGCCTGTTCGGCCATGCGCGCCTGCTCGACGAGTTCCGCCGGGCGATGCTCCTCACACGCGAGGAAGTATCCGAAGCCGGTCATCGTGCCTCCTGGAACCGCGGGTCGCTCGGGGGTGACCGCAACCGAGTACCCGCCGGCCACGAGCTTGCGCATGGCGCCGGAAGAAGAAGGGGCGCGGGGGCGAACACGCACACCAGGCGCAGGTCCTCGTCCGGATGAGGCGAACGCCCGAAACGTCTTGTTCACCGCCGCCGCAGCACCCCTCGGCCGCTTCTTCTCGACCGGCTCGACCGGCTCGACCTCGAACAACCCATCCATGCCCGCCCTGCATGCCGTGATCGTTGCCGCACGCACTCCCGCTGTTGCGCACGGCCCCGCAGAACCGCCCGTGTGTTCGCGCGCGTCCTGATCTGCGGTGCCACGAGTCGCCGATGACCGGGGAGGAAGCGTGCAGCAGCCGAAGACAGTGCTCGCCCAGCGCATCGCCGAGCGGAGGAGGGGAGGCGACGACCCCCGCGCTCTGGTGGGTGAGATGCGCCGTTCGGTCCTCCTGGTGCCGTTGGCCGACGGAGGGTTGTGGTCGGTGCGCGGGGGCGGGGTGCGGTGGGTCTGCGGGTTCACCGACGAGGCCGCTCTGGCCCGGTTCGCCCGCCACCACGCGCCCGCTGACCAGCCGGTGGACTACGCGGCCCTGCGGGGCGCGCGCATCGTCGACGAGATCGTGCCGGCTCTGGGCGAGCCCGCCGGCCTCGCCGTCGACATCGCCACCGAGGACGGCGCGATGTTCTTCCCGCCGGTCGCCGGAATCGTCCCCGAAGCGGTCGCCGTCGACGCCGGACCGAGGGGAGAGGCGCGGTCATGAGCGGCGACGGCAAGGACCTGCGGCTGGACAAGGAGTCCGTCGCCAAGTTCACGCAGGGCCTGGGGACGACCATCGACCAGCTCGGCGACCTCGGCGGCGCCACCGGTTCCGTCATGGGAAAGGGCTTCTCGGAGCTGGCCATGACGGGGATGGAGGCCGGACACCACGGCCTGTCGGTCGACTTCGAGGACTTCTGCGAGTCCTGGGAGTGGGGCGTGCGCGCCCTGGTCCGGGACGCCAGCGAGATCGCGAACCGGCTCGGCCTGGCGGCCGGCACCCTGTGGGAGGAGGACCAGTACGTCGCCGGCTCGCTGAAGGTGGGCGCCAACTCCCTGTTCGGCGGCAACCCGCACGCCAGTGAGGAGGAGATCGCCGAGCAGGGCTGGGGCGACATCTTCACTCCGGACTACCTGCACCCCGACTACAGCCCCGAGTCGTTCGACAAGGCCGGGCACGACATGGCGCAGACCTGGAAGGACACCGGCCGCACCGTGCTCACCGAAGGCCAGGGCGGCCGGCAGTCGGAGCTGCTGAACAAGGCGTTCGGCATCTCCGACGACCAGTGGAACCAGGCGCTGGACGACACCTTCGGACCGTCGCCCGAAGAGCGCGCGCAGCAGCAACAGCAGGGTGAGTCCGGGGGGAACTGACCGTGGGTATCGGCGACTTCATCAGTGACATCACGCCCGACTCGGTCGAGGACAGGATCGAGGACGGCGTCGAGTGGGTGGGCGACCGGGTCGAGGACGCGGGCAACTGGACCGCCGACCGGTTGCAGGACGTCGGCTGGGAGTCCGGCGCCGACTGGGTGCGCCAGCAGTCCCGTTCGGTCGCCAACCGGCTGGGCGCCGAGGTCGACGAGATGGACCTCGGGCAGACCGAGGACAAGACCAAGCTGATCTACGGCAGCCCGAGCAAGATCAACGCCGTCGCCGCGAAGCTTCGCGGCTTCGAGTCGGCCTTCAACGAGACCGGCGACGGTCTCAGGGGCCTCGACACCTCCCGGCTCAAGGGCGAGGCGGCCGACGCGCTGCGCACCACCATCGGAAAGCAGCCGCACAGGTGGTACACGGCGGGAGAGGCCTGCGTCAAGGCGATCAGTGCGCTGGAGTCGTTCGCCGACACGGTCACCTGGGCCCAAGGTCAGGCGCAGACGGCGATCGACAAGTGGAAGGCGGGCGTCAAGGCGTCCGAGGACGCCGCCGACGCCCACCGCAGGAAGGTCGACGCCTACAACAAGGCCGTCGACCGCTACAACGCCCAGCCCGCCGACAAGCGGGACCCGTCCTCGCTCCCGGCACGCCCCGCCGAGACGTTCGACGATCCCGGCAAGAAGCTGATGAAGGACGCGCAGGACATCCTGGCCGAGGCCCGCAAGCAGCGGAACTCGGCCGCGGAGACCGCGCGCTCCGCGGTACGCGCCGCCCGCGCCATGGCCCCGAAGAAGCCCTCCTACGCCGAGCAGTTGCGCGACGGCTACGGCGAACTGCAGATCATGCAGGACCACGTGGGCGGGGGTCTCATCAAGGGCACCGCCGGGATCGTGAACTTCGTCCGCAGCGTCGACCCCATGGACCCGTACAACCTCACGCACCCGGCCGAGTACGCCACGTCCCTCAACAGCCTGGCCGCCGGCCTCGTCGTGGCCGCCAACGACCCCGTCGGCACCGGCACCCAGATGGTCAAGGACTTCATGAAGGACCCGGCCGAGGGTTTCGGCCGGCTGATCCCCGACATCGTGCTGACCGTGGCCACCGACGGCGGCGGCGCCGCGGTCAAGGGCGTGCGCATCGCCGAGGACGCGTCCGAGGCCTCGAAGGTGCGCAGGCTCGTGGACGACGTCGACGAAGGGACCCACGCGCGCCCGGACGGGAAGCGCCTCACCGACGGCTCCGACCCGGTGGACCTCGCCACCGGCCGGATGTTCCTGCCCCAGACCGACGTGGAGATCCCCGGCATCCTGCCGCTGGTCTTCACCCGGCGCACCGAGTCGGGCCTCGCGACCGGCCGCTTCCTGGGCCCGTCGTGGACATCCACGGTCGACGAGCGGCTGGAGGTCGACGCCGTCGGCGTCGTCCACGCCACCGCCGACGGCCTTCTGATCACGTACCCGCACCCGGTCCCCGGCGCCCCCACCCGGCCGGACTCCGGCGGCGGGCGTACCCTGCTCGCCCGCGACGCCGACGGCGACTACACCCTGACCGACCCCGACTCGGGCCTGGTCCGGCACTTCACGGCCCCGCCCGGCGTCGAACCCGGCGGCGACGGCACCGCCTGGCTGTCCGGCCTCGGCGAACGGGGCGGGCACACCGTCACGGTGGACCGTGCGGACGACGGACTGCCCCTGGCCCTCGTCCACTCCGCGGGCCACCGGGTCCGGCTGACCACCGCCGACGGGCGGGTGACCGCGCTCTGCCTGGTCGGCGGCGGCGAGGACGGCGCGGACCTGCCGCTGGTGCGCTACGACTACGGCGACGAGACCGGCGACCTCACCACCGTCACCCGCCCCTCCGGTGCCGCCACCGCCTTCCACTACGACGAACGCCACCGCGTCATCGCCTGGATCGACTCCAACAACCGCCGCTACGACTACGTCTACGACGACCTGGACCGGGTCGTCGCCGAGGGCGGTGAGGCGGGCCACGTCCAGATCACCCTGAGGTACACCGGACCCGACCCCGAGACCGGCCACCGCACCACCACGCTCACCACCGCCGACGGCCGCCGCACCCGGCACCTGATCGGCCCGCACTGCCGGATCCTGGCCACCACCGACGCGCTCGGCCACACCACCCGCTTCCGCCACGACCCGAACGGCAACCTGCTGTCCCGCACGGACCCGCTCGGCGCCACCACGGCCTTCACCTACGACGACGAGGGCCGCCTGATCTCGGCCGTACGCCCGGACGGCTCCGAACTGCGCATCGTACGCGGCCCGTTCGGGCTGCCGACGGAGGTCGTCGGGCCGGACGGCGCCCGCACCACGTACACCTACGACGAGCGCGGCAACCGCACCGCGTGCACCGACCCGGCCGGACACACCACCCGCACCACCTACGACGACGCGGGCCGTCCCACCTCGGTCACCGACGCCCTCGGGAACACCACCCATGTGACGTGCGACGCGGCGGGGCGGATCGTGGCCGTGACCGACCCGTCCGGCGCCACCACCCGCACCGAGCGGGACGGGCTCGGCCGCCCGGTCCGGGTGACCGACCCCATGGGCGGCGTCATCCGCCTGCAGTGGAACGCGGACGGCCTGCTCGCCCGCCGCACCGGCCCGGACGGCGCGAGCGAGTCGTGGAGCTACGACGGCGAGGGCAACTGCACGGCCCACACCGACGCCGCCGGAGCCGTCACCCGCCACGAATACACCCACTTCGACCTCCCGCTCGCCACCACGCGCCCCGACGGCGCCCGTTACGAGTTCGAGCACGACGCCGACCTGCGCCTCACCCGCGTCACCGGCCCCCAGGGGCTGAGCTGGACGTACGAGTACGACGCGGTCGGCAACATCGTCTCCGAGACCGACTTCGACGGGCGCACCCTGGCCTACCGTGTGGACGCCGCCGGCCGCCTCACCGCCCGGACCGACGCCCTCGGCACAACCGTCTCCTTCGAGCGCGACCCACTCGGCCAGGTGGTCGCCAAGACCGTCGACGGCCGGGTGACGACCTACGCGTACGACCGGGCGGGCCGCCTCCTGGAGGCGGTCGGACCGGACAGCGAACTGCGCTACCAGTACGACCGCCGCGGGCTGGTCAAGACGGAACTGGTGGACGGCCGCCCGATGCTCTACTCCTACGACGGCCTGGGACGGCGTGTCCGCCGCACCACCCCCACCGGCCACGTCACCTCCTACGCCTACGACGCCGACGGGCTCCCCGCACGGCTGACCACCGGCGGCCGGCCGGTCGACTTCACCCACGACGCCGCCGGCCGCGAACTGGCCCGCGCCTTCGGTGACGCGCTCACCGTGACGTCGGCCTGGGACGAGGCCGGCCGGCTCGCCGCGCAGCACGTCACCGCCGGAGCCCACGCCGTCAACAGCCGTGCCTACGCCTACCGCGTCGACGGCCACCTGCTGTCCGTCGCGGATCGGCTCTCCGGGACCCGCACGTTCGACCTGGACCCGATGGGCCGCGTCACCGCCGTCCACGCGCCGGGCTGGACGGAGCGCTACGCGTACGACGACGCCGGCAACCAGACGTCCGCCTCCTGGCCCGACCGTCATCCCGGCACCGAAGCGGTGGGCCCCCGCTCGTACGACGGCACCCGTGTCATCCGCGCCGGGGACGTCCGCTTCGAGTACGACGCCCTCGGCCGGGTCACCCTGCGGCAGAAGAGGCGCCTGTCGCGCAAGCCCGACACCTGGCGCTACGCGTGGGACACCGAGAACCGCCTCACCTCCGTCAGCACCCCGGACGGCACCCGGTGGCGCTACCGCTACGATCCGCTGGGCCGCCGCACGGCGAAGCAGCGTCTCGCGGCCGACGGCGAGAGCGTGGTCGAGGAGGTCCGCTTCACCTGGGACGGACTCACCCTGTGCGAGCAGACCAGCCACCGCCCGGACCTCCCGCACACCGTCGTCCTCAGCTGGGACCATCGGGACGTCGTCCCCCTCGCCCAGACGGAGCGCATCCTGACGGCCGACAGCCGGCAGCAGGAGATCGACCGGCGGTTCTTCGCCATCGCCACCGATCTGATCGGCACACCCACCGAACTCATCGACGAGACGGGCGGCATCGCCTGGCGCAGCCGCAGCACTCTCTGGGGCACCACCGCCTGGGCCCGGGACAGCGACGCCTACACCCCGCTCCGCTTCCCGGGCCAGTACTACGACCCGGAGACCGGCCTCCACTACAACCTCTTCCGCCACTACGACCCCGAGACCGGCCGCTACACCTCCCCGGACCCGCTGGGCCTCGCCCCCGCGTCCAATCCCCTCGGTTACGTGGACAACCCGTACGCCGGGTGCGACCCGCTGGGGCTGATGCCCAAGTACACGAGGGAGGAGAAGGCGCAGAAGCGGATCGACAAGATCCTCGACGACGTGGCCGACCGGGCGCGGAACGGTGAGATGAACAAGCACGCCAAGTACCACGGGGACACGCGCCACGGCTTCACCGACGAACGGGTCCTGGAGATCCTGAAGGAGCCCGATGCCGTGTACCAGTCATCGGGTCAGGCAGGGAACTTCATCTACCGGAAGGGCAACGACATCGCCGTGGTCTACGGGCCCGGTTCCAAGCAAGGCCAGGTCATCACGGCCTACGGAGAGTCGGGCATCAAGGGTGAGTCGGGCGCCAAGGCCCTCGGTGGCAGTCCGACGGACCCCGGCGCCCCGGTGACCCACGAGGACATCGTGCAGGGCAGGATTCCCACCGAGGACGGCTACCTCGCACCGGCGAAGCAGATCAGATGAGGCACGAATGACCATGAAACTGTCTTTCGACGGCGGCTGGCGCGCGACGGTCACGGACGATCCGCTGCGCGTCACCCCTCGCTTCACAGGCAACTCCGTGGACGTCGTGCGGTACGCGGACGTGGAGGAGCGCGAGCGGTTCCTCGCGAACACCTTCGGCAGCCAGGACCGGTTGTGGGACTCGCCCGACGTCCTGCGGTTCGACCGGGTGAGCCGGAAGCTGGTCGGGGCCGAGTTCCAGATGCCGTACGTCTCCGCGTCCGCCGAGACCTCCGTCCGTGTTCCGGTCATGCCCCCGGTGCGCCCGGGTGGGCTCCGCGCGGACGAAGTCCGGGACTTCCGGCACGAGATGTGCACGGTGCTGTGCCGCGTTCCCGGGGACACCGTGCTGATCTGTCTGCGCGACCTCGACGTCCTCGACGAGCCGGTGGAGGCCTGTGTCGGCATCGCCCCCGACGTGGCGCTCCTGGTCCAGGACGCCACCGTTGTCGGCTGGCGTCTCACCGACCCCGCACGGTATCTGACCACCACGTACGCCGACCCCGACCCCAGCCCTCCGTCGCCTGCGACCCGCCGGCTGCTGACCGAGTGCGTGGACCTGCTGACCCCGCCGGTGGTCGACGACCTCGTGGACGGCGAGCCGGCCGCCGTGGCCCGCCTTCGGGCGGCCGACGAGGCACTGCGTGCCCAGCGCGAGGACCGGCACCGCGCCGACGCCCTCCTCTCGCTCATCGGCACCATGGTGAAGGACTACGGGAGTCGGTGACCCAGGAGCCGTGACGGTGCTCCCAGCGGTTGCCTGCGGGCAGGACGTGAGGGTGGCCGGGGAGGAGGCCGTGGTCGCTGTCCGCCCGGTTCGGCTTGGCGGAAAGCGCCGATGGGCAGGACCGTGACGCTCGTGTGACGCTCCGGGTGTCCGCCAGGCCGCTCAATGCGGCTGACACCCGCGGTGGCCTGCGATGATGCGACACCCGCCTTCCGTGACGTGCGCTCCGTGTCGTCTTCGGGTCGGTGCGCGCCGCAGGGCCCGGTCACGACCGCCAGGTCAGCGTTGCCTCGCCACCGGCGCCTCGCTGCTCCGGCACCCGCACGCGGCGATCGGGGTGTCCCCGGGCCCGCTGAACGTTCCGGCCCGCCCGCGCGTCGCAGGACCGTACACAGCACACGGGAACAGGGGTGGGACATGCGCGGAGGGCTGCCGGCGGTGGCGGTGCTGACGGTCGTGGCGATGGCGGGGTGCGGCGGCGCGCCCCGCCCGGACCTGGTGGTGAGGGGCACCCCGCCGGCCTCCCCGTACGGCGGGCCGCTGTACGTACCGGCCAAGGAGACCGGCGCGAGCGGATCCGGCGCGCTGCGCCTGGCCTCCGGCGCGGCGGGCCGGGCGCTGGAGTGCGACGGGCAGATCTTCGACGGCTCGGGACCCGACGGCTGGAGTGAGCGGGAGGGCGGCAGGACCCCGCAGGACGGCCTGCGGCTCTTCTTCGACATGGTCCAGCCGGGCCTGCCCGACCAGGGCTGGCGCGTGGAACGCCGGGCGGGGGACCGGGTGTTGTACTCCTACGATGTCGGAGGCCGGACCAAGGCCGCCGTCGTGGTCGCCAAGGACCAGAAGGGGCGGCCGGGTTGGGGACCGGAGACGAACGCCTCCTGCGACCCCGCCGAGTTCCCCGCCGCGTTCGCGGCAGCCCAGGGCTGGGAGGTGTGGACGGACCGGCACGGCAGGCGGGTGCCGGTGAGCCGGCTGACCAGCTCCGTCGGCGCCGAGCACTGCGGCTGGCAGTCCGCCCACTTCCTCGACCTGGACGGGACGACCTACGCCCGCGACCCCGACGGCGCGCTCGGCGAGGAGCTGCTCACCGCGCCGTACCGCGGCCACGTCCGGATGCCCGACGGCGCCCGCGACACCGGATACCGCTACCGCGACCGGCGCCTGTGGCTCACCCCCGACCGGGCCACGGCCTACGTCCGTACCTCCGGCGGCGTCGAGGCATGGCCCCGGCTGAAGAAGGGGGTCGGCTGCCAGTGAGCCGGGCGCCTCACCCGGCGTGGTGCACCGGCCGACCGCCGACGCAGGTGAGGCTACGCGGGTTTCATCAAGGCCGGGACCAAGGTGCGCAACATCCGGCTGGTCGACGGGGTCGACGGCCACGACGTCGACTGCAAGGTCGAGGGCTTCGGGGCGATGCAGCTGAGGTCCAGCGTGGTCAAGAAGGCCTGATCCGGCCGGCCCCTGTACGGCGGGGGCGTCGGCGCCGTAGTCTCCTGCGGAATTGCAAATTTTCGCAATTGGTTAGATGCTATGTTGGCTGTGTTCGCAGGTAGCCGCGGACACAGCCTTTCGCGTCCGCCTCCGACGAGGTGCTTGCAGGGAAACCGAGGGGCCGTGTCCGTTCCGCTGTACCAGGCCAAGGCCGAGTTCTTCCGGATGCTGGGGCATCCCGTGCGGATCCGCGTGCTGGAGCTGTTGCAGGCCGGACCGATGCCGGTGCGGGACCTGCTCGCCGCCATCGCGGTGGAGCCCTCCGGCCTGTCGCAGCACTTGGCGGTGCTGCGCCGCTCCGGGCTCGTCACCTCGGCACGCGAGGGCTCGTCCGTCGTCTACACGTTGGCGGGCGGGGACGTGGCCGACCTGATGAAGGCCGCCCGGCGCATCCTCACCGAGTTGCTGGCCGGACGGAACGAGCTGCTGGCAGAGCTGCGGGAGGCCGAGGTGGCCGGGCGATGACCTCGGCGTTCAGCGGAGCGCGGGGCCGGCTGGTGGCGCTGCTGCCCGGCCGTGCCGACCTCGCCGACATGCGGCGGGACCCGCGCCGGGACCTGCTGGCCGGTCTGACCGTCGCCATCGTGGCGCTGCCGCTCGCGCTCGGCTTCGGGGTTTCCTCCGGGCTGGGCGCCGAGGCGGGTCTGGCGACCGCCGTGGTCGCGGGCGCGTTCGCCGCGCTGTTCGGCGGGTCGAATGTGCAGGTGTCCGGCCCGACCGGCGCGATGACGGTCGTCCTCGTGCCGATCGTCGGCCGGTACGGGCCGACCGGGGTGCTCACCGTCGGCCTGATGGCGGGGATCATGCTCGTCGCCCTGGCCGCGGTGCGGGCCGGGAAGTACATGCAGTACGTGCCCGCGCCGGTCGTCGAGGGCTTCACCCTCGGCATCGCCTGCGTGATCGGCCTGCAGCAGGTCCCGAACGCGCTCGGGGTGCCCAAGCCCGAGGGTGACCGCGTCCTGGTGGTGGCCTGGCGGGCGGTGGCGGAGTTCGCGACATCCCCGAACTGGACCGCCCTCGGCGTCGCGGTCGCGGTGGCCGCGCTCATGCTGGCCGGCGCGCGGTGGCGGCCGACCGTCCCCTTCTCCATCCTCGCCGTGATCGCGGCCACCCTCGTCGCACAGGCGGCTCATCTGGACGCGGCGACCCCGATCGGCGACCTGCCTGCCGGGCTGCCCGCGCCTTCCCTGGCCTTTCTCGACCTCGGTTCGCTGGGGACGCTGGTCGCCCCGGCGGTGGCGGTTGCCGCGCTCGCCGCGCTGGAGTCCCTGCTGTCCGCGTCCGTCGCCGACGGCATGACGGTGGGCCGGCGGCACGACCCGGACCGTGAACTGTTCGGCCAAGGGCTCGCGAACATCGCCGCGCCTCTCTTCGGCGGTGTGCCCGCGACCGGTGCGATCGCCCGCACCGCGGTCAACGTCCGTACCGGCGCCGGCTCGCGGCTGGCCGCGCTCACCCACGCCGCGATCCTCGCCGTGATCGTCTTCGCGGCGGCGCCGCTCGTCTCGAAGATCCCGCTCGCCGCGCTGGCGGGCGTGCTGCTGGCCACCGCGATCCGCATGGTCGAGGTCGGCTCGCTGAAGGCGATGGCCGGGGCTACCCGCTCCGACGCGCTGATCCTCCTCCTCACCGCCGCCGCCACCTTGGCGCTGGACCTGGTCTACGCCGTGATCATCGGCCTGGTCGTGGCAGGCGCCCTCGCGCTGCGTGCCGTGGCCAAGCAGGCCCGCTTCGACAAGGTGCCGCTGGACCGGGGCGACCACAGCGCCGAGGAGCACGCGCTGCTGGCCGAGCACATCGTGGCCTACCGCATCGACGGTCCGCTGTTCTTCGCCGCCGCCCACCGCTTCCTGATGGAGCTGACAGAGGTGGCGGACGTCCGGGTCGTGATCCTGCGCATGTCCCGGGTGTCGACCATGGACGCGACCGGCGCCCTGGTCCTCAAGGACGCGGTGGACAAGCTCAACCGGCGCGGCATCGTGGTCATGGCCTCCGGCATACGGCCCGGTCAACGCCGGGCCCTCGAATCGGTGGGGACGCTGGACCTGCTCCGTCCGAACGGCCGGGAGTACGCCACCACGCCGGAGGCGATCAAGGCTGCCCGGGACCAACTGGAAATGGCGGGTGTCCTGCCCGCAGTCCCCGCGCAGAAGAGCCACGACCTCAGTGAGGAAGCAGCGCGATGAGCACCACTCCGGCGAGCCTGCGCATGGTCGAGGTCTCCGGCGCAGAGGCCCTGTGGCTCCTGCAGGGCAGCAGCCTGGGACGGCTGGTGTTCCAGCAGCGCGAGTCGACCGTCGTACGGCCCGCCAGACACGTGTGGGAGTACGGGCGGCTGACCGTGCGCGCCCCCGTCCGGACGGCAGGGGTTCCGGCGACGGTGACGTACCACGTGGACGAGATCCGCGCGGAGCCCGGCACCGGCTGGACGGTGACCGTCCACGGCCCCGCCGACGTCCTCAGCGACACGGCCGAGTCGGCCCACTACCGTCGTACGCTGCCCGGCTGGGCGCACGGCCCGCACGACGCGATCGTGCGCATCCATCCTCGGACGGTCGGCGGTTTCCGCCTCACCCGGGGCTCGGAGGGCTGATGCCGAAACCGCTCGAGGTGCTGCCGTACCGGCATGTGCTCACCATGCCCACGGAACCGTCCGCCGTCCGCGTGGCTCGCGAGACGGCCGAGCAGGTGCTGGTGGAGTGGGGGATCGGGTTGCGTCACCCCGCCGTCGACCCCGCGCTGCTGATCCTCGCCGAGCTGGTCACCAACAGTGTCCGGCACGCCGCCGCCCTCTCTCCGACGGTGACCGTGATCTACGCGGCGGACGCGGACTGCCTGGCCTTCGCCGTCCACGACCGACACCCCCGCCGGCCTGCGCTGTGCGCGGCCGCGACCGGCGCAGGGACCGGCGGGCTGGGCACCGTCATGGAACTCGTCCTCGGCCTGGGCGGCACCGCCACGGTACGGGCCGACGCCGACGGGGAAGGCAAGAGCATCCGGATCAGCCTGCCTCTGTGATCGGACCGCGACCCCGACGGGCCACCCGCACAAGGGAGTTCAGCCTATGACCATCGACTGGCGCTACACCGTCGAGGAGAACCTCGGCGTCCTCTCCGTCGCCGGCTACCTCGGCCCCGACGCCGTCCGCCGCTTCACCGGCGCCATCGGATGGGGGGCTCGGCGGTGCGCGGGGGTGTGCCGCCGAAGGACAGCTTCAGCAGCCGGCCGGTGCCGCAGAGCGGGCATCCGCCGTTCGGGCCGACGGCGGCGGGACGGCACGTGGGACCGCAAGCGGGGCACTTCAGCCAGGTGATGCCGACGCCGTGCAGGGGGGTGACCCTCACGCAAACCTCCTCCCAGGATCTCAGTAATTGCTAATCTTAGCAATTACTGAGGTCATCGCCGTTGGATGCGACGGCGTCCGTCCTCCGCCCGGATTCGGTCCGGCCGGGGCCGCAGGCGAGGATGGCCGCATGTTGTCGACGAGTGGGTGGATGCGATGCGCCGAGGTCCGGCCGGTGGGGCCGTACTGCTGTACCGGGGAGGTGATGGCCAGGTGAGCATGCCGCTGTACCAACTGAAGGCCGAGTTCTTCAAGACCCTCGGTCATCCGGCCCGTATCCGGGTCCTGGAGCTGTTGAGCGAGCGCGAGCACGCGGTCTCCGAGATGCTGCCCGAGGTGGGCATCGAGCCCGCCCATCTCTCCCAGCAGCTCGCGGTGCTGCGCCGGGCGAACCTGGTGGTGACCCGCAAGGAGGGCTCGACCGTGTACTACTCGCTCACCAGCCCGTATGTCGCCGAGCTGCTGCGGGTGGCCCGCACCATCCTCTCCGGCGTCCTGGCCGGCCAGGCCGAACTCCTCGCCGACCTGCAGGCCGCACAGCAGGAGGCGAAGCCGCCGTCGTGACGACGGCCCTTGACCGGCGGCCGTCTCCCGGGAGAGTTCAGCGGTCCGTGACGACGGGAGACGACCGCCTCCACCGCGATCCACCGCAAGGGCAAGGCGTCGTAAAAGTGCCGTAACTCCGTCCGCGGGAGATTCCGTTGGCTACCCGCGGACAGACCTCACCGTCTCAGGGAGGGTTCATGGGACTGCTGCGCAAGATCCGTGCCACCGGGCGGGTGGCCGAGCCGCCACCGCCGCGGCCCGAGGGCGATGTCCCGGCCCAAGCGGGAGTTGGGCGGGTCGGTGCAGGTGCGGTGCGTGGACGCGGGTTCCTGCAACGGCTGCGAGATCGAGATCGCGGCGGCCTTCAGCCCGGTGTACGACGCCGAGCGCTACGGCGCCCGGCTGGTGGCCTCCCCCCGGCACGCGGACGTGGCGCTGGTGACGGGGCCGGTGACGCGGAACATGGCCGAGCCGCCGCGGCGCACGGTGGCCGCGATGGCGGAGCCGCGGCTGGTGGTCGCGGTGGGGGACTGCGCGATCAACTGCGGTGAGTTCGCGGGTGGTTACGGTGTCGAGGGCGCGGTCGGCGATGTCGTACCGGTGGATCTGGCGGTGCCCGGGTGCCGGGGTGCCCGCCGGAGCCGGAGCGGATCGTGGCGGCGCTCAGGAGAGTGACCGGACGGTGAGCGTGATCCCTGCTGGCCGCTCCTCAAACTCAAGGCCGCCTCTGGTTCGTCCACAAGGGCGTACGAACACGACCGGATCAGGGCCCACTTCGCCGACCAGGACATCGGTGAGGCGATGGGCACCCTCACGGACAGCCACCACCTCATCGAGGACCAGGCCGTCGACGTGCTGCGCCGCTTCTCCCGGGAGCACAGCGTCGAGCTCCGGGAGGCGGCCCGCCGCATCCGCGGACGCGGCGGGCCCGACCAGCCGTTCACCGGCCGGTCGTACGACCCTCGAACGCCGCAAGGATGCGTTCCGCCGCCAGCGTCGCGGTCAACCGGCCCTCCCTGACCTGCCGTTCGAGGTCCGGTGCCGTCTCGCGCACCGCCGGGTCGGCGTGCAGCCGGCCGAGCAGCTCGTCGCGGACCATCGCCCACGTCCAGTCGACCTGCTGGTCTCGCCGCTTGGCGGTGAGCCGCCCGGTGGAGTCGAGCAGCGCGCGGTGCCGCTCCAGCCGCTCCCACACCGTGTCCAGCCCCGTCGACTCGCGGGCGCTGCAGTGCAGCACCGGCGGAGTCCAGAAGGCGTCCTTGCCGTGCATCAGCCGCAGCGCGCCCGCCAGTTCCCGGGCGGCGGCCCGCGCGTCCCGTTCGTGCGGACCGTCCGCCTTGTTGACGGCGATCACGTCGGCCAGTTCCAGGACGCCCTTCTTGATGCCCTGCAGCTGGTCGCCGGTGCGGGCCAGGGTGAGCAGGAGGAAGGAGTCGACCATGTCGGCCACCGCCGTCTCCGACTGGCCGACGCCGACGGTTTCGACGAGGATCACGTCGTAGCCCGCGGCCTCCATCACCACCATCGACTCCCGGGTGGCCTTGGCGACCCCGCCCAGCGTGCCCGCGCTGGGGGAGGGCCGCACGAAGGCGTTCGGGTCCACCGCGAGCCGGTCCATCCTCGTCTTGTCGCCCAGGATGGAACCGCCGGTGCGGGTCGAGGACGGGTCGACGGCGAGCACGGCGACCCGGTGGCCCAGCGAGGTCAGCATGGTGCCGAACGCGTCGATGAAGGTCGACTTGCCGACACCCGGCACCCCGCTCACGCCGATCCGCCGCGCCCGGCCGCTGTGCGGGAGCAGCTCGGTGAGCAACTCCTGCGCCAGCGCCCGGTGCTGCGGCCGGGTGGACTCGACGAGCGTGATGGCCCGGGCCACCAGGGCCCGCTTCCCGTCGAGCACACCCTTCACATACGTGTCGAGATCGATCGCGGCCATCGCGGCGCTACAGCTCGTGGCCGAGGTCGGCGGACAGCCGCTTCACCAGGTCGTAGGCCGCGTCCGGGATCACCGTGCCGGGCAGGAACACCTCCGCCGCGCCCATCTCCCGCAGCGTCGGCACGTCCTGCGGCGGGATCACCCCGCCGACCACGATCATGATGTCCCCGCGGCCCTCCTCGGCGAGCTTCTCCCGCAGCGCCGGGACGAGCGTGAGGTGACCGGCGGCCAGCGACGACACGCCGACGACGTGCACGTCCGCCTCGACCGCCTGCCGGGCGACCTCCTCCGGCGTCTGGAACAGCGGGCCGACGTCGACGTCGAAGCCGAGGTCGGCGAAGCCCGTGGCGATCACCTTCTGGCCGCGGTCGTGGCCGTCCTGGCCCATCTTGGCGACCAGGATCCGCGGACGGCGCCCCTCGGCCTCCTCGAAGGCGTCCACCAGGGCCCGGGTGCGGTCCACGGACGGGGAGCTACCTGTCTCGTTGCGGTACACACCGGAAATCGTACGGATCTGGCTCGCGTGCCGGCCGTACACCTTCTCCAGGGCGTCGGAGATCTCGCCCACGGTCGCCTTCGCGCGGGCCGCGCGGACGGCCAGCTCCAGCAGGTTCTCGGTGCCGTCGGCGGCCCGGGTCAGCGCGTCCAGGGCGTCCTGGCAGGCCTGCTCGTCGCGCTCCGCGCGCAGCCGCCGCAGCTTCTCGATCTGCTGGGCGCGCACGGCGGAGTTGTCGACCTTCAGGACCTCGATCTGCTCGTCGCTGTCGACGCGGTACTTGTTGACGCCGATGACCGGCTGGCGCCCGGAGTCGATGCGGGCCTGCGTCCGCGCGGCCGCCTCCTCCACCCGGAGCTTGGGGATGCCGGCGTCGATGGCCTGCGCCATGCCGCCGGCCTGCTCGACCTCCTGGATGTGCGCCCAGGCCTTGCGGGCGAGGTCGTACGTCAGCCGCTCCACGTAGGCGCTGCCGCCCCACGGGTCGATGACCCGGGTGGTGCCCGACTCCTGCTGGATGAGCAGCTGGGTGTTGCGGGCGATGCGGGCCGAGAAGTCGGTCGGCAGGGCGAGCGCCTCGTCGAGGGCGTTGGTGTGCAGCGACTGGGTGTGGCCCTGGGTCGCCGCCATCGCCTCCACGGCCGTGCGCGTGACGTTGTTGAACACGTCCTGCGCGGTCAGCGACCAGCCGGAGGTCTGCGAATGGGTGCGCAGGGAGAGGGACTTGGCGTTCTTCGGCTCGAACCCGCTCACCAGCTTGGCCCACAGCAGGCGGGCCGCGCGGAGCTTGGCGACCTCCATGAAGAAGTTCATGCCGATCGCCCAGAAGAACGACAGGCGGGGCGCGAACGCGTCCACGTCCAGGCCCGCCTCCCGGCCCGCCCGGATGTACTCCACGCCGTCCGCGAGCGTGTACGCCAGCTCCAGGTCGGCCGTCGCGCCCGCCTCCTGGATGTGGTAGCCGGAGATCGAGATGGAGTTGTAGCGCGGCATCCGCTGCGAGGTGTACGCGAAGATGTCGGAGATGATCCGCATCGAGGGCTTGGGCGGATAGATGTAGGTGTTGCGGACCATGAACTCCTTCAGAATGTCGTTCTGAATGGTTCCGGCCAGCTTCTCGGGCGGTACGCCCTGTTCCTCCGCCGCCACGATGTACAGCGCGAGCACCGGCAGCACGGCGCCGTTCATCGTCATCGACACCGTCATCCGGTCCAGCGGGATCCCGTCGAACAGCTGCCGCATGTCGTAGATGGAGTCGATGGCCACGCCCGCCATGCCGACGTCACCGGTCACGCGCGGGTGGTCGCTGTCGTAACCGCGGTGCGTGGGCAGGTCGAAGGCGACCGACAGGCCCTTCTGGCCGGCCGCCAGGTTGCGCCGGTAGAAGGCGTTGGACTCCTCGGCGGTGGAGAAGCCCGCGTACTGGCGGATCGTCCAGGGCTGGTTGACGTACATCGTGGGGTACGGGCCGCGCAGGTACGGCGCGATGCCCGGGTAGGTGTCCAGGAAGTCCAGGCCCTCCAGGTCACGGCCGGTGTACAGCGGCTTGACCCCGATGCCCTCCGGGGTCTCCCACAGCGGCTCCTCGGCCCCGGTCGCCCGCTTGACGGCCGTACGCCACTCCTCGGCGCTGCCGCCGGCCACCGGGGTCCCCAGCTCGATGCCGGAGAAGTCGGGGATTCCCATCAGGACACTCCCATGCGGTCGAGGGTCGCGGACAGCACATCCACCGCGTCGCAGCCCGCGAAGACGTACGAGTCGATGCCGGCGTGGTCGGCCGGACGCCCCGCCAGGAACACGTGCCGGGCCCCGGCCGCGCGCAGCGACTCGGCGGCCTGTTCGGCCTGTTCGGCGTACCGGGCGTCGCTGGAGCACAGCACGGCCTCGGTGGCGCCGCTGTCCTCGAAGCAGCCCTCGGTGACCGGCTCGATGCCGCCCGCCTGGAAGAGGTTGGAGGCGAAGGTGGCGCGGGCGGTGTACTCCGCGGCCGAGCCGAGCGTGGCGAGGAAGATCCGGGGGCGGGCGCCGGTCGCCGCGAGGTGGGCGTCGGAGCGGGCGCGCAGTTCCTCGTACGCCTCGTCCCTGCGCACCCGCGGCAGTCCGCCGGACGGCGGTTCGGGCGCGGGCTCGCGCACCACGGGCTTCTCGGCGAGCAGCGGGAACTCGCTGACGCCCGTGATGGGTTCGCGCCGCCTGGCGAGCCGCTTGGAGCGTTCGGCCCAGGTCGTCGCGAGGTCGGTGCGCAGCCGGCCGGAGCGCAGCACGGCCGCCTGGCCGCCGTCGCGCTCGATGGTGCGGAAGAACTCCCAGGCCGCCTGGGCGAGTTGGTCGGTCAGCGCCTCGACGTACCAGGAGCCGCCCGCCGGGTCGATGACCCGGGCCAGATGGGACTCCTCGATGAGGATCGTGGAGGTGTTGCGGGCGATGCGCCGGGCGAACGCGTCGGGCAGGCCGAGCGCGTGGTCGAACGGCAGCACGGTCACGGAGTCCGCGCCGCCGACCCCGGCGGCGAGCGTCGCCACCGTCGTGCGCAGCATGTTGACCCACGGGTCGCGGCGGCTCATCATCACCGGCGAGGTCACCACGTGCTGCACCTGCGCGCCCGGGGCGTCGCAGACCTCGGCGACGCGGGCCCACAGCCGGCGCGCGGCGCGCAGCTTGGCGATGGTGAGGAACTGGTCGGCGGTGGCCGCGTAGCGGAACTCCAGCTGTCCCGCCGCCTGTTCCACGCCCAGCCCGGCCTCGGTCAGCTCGCGCAGGTAGGCCACGCCGGTGGCGAGCGAGGCGCCCAGCTCCTGCGCGGCCGAGCCGCCCGCCTCGTGGTACGGCAGCGCGTCCACGGTCAGCGCGCGCAGGCCCGGGTACCGCTCGGCACAGCGTGCGGCCAGCGCGGCGCTCGGCGCGAAGTCCAGGGCCGCGCCGGTGCGGGCCTCGTACCCGAGCGGGTCGGCGCCGAGGTTGCCGCGCGCGGCCTTCGGGTCGACGCCCTTGTCCTGGTACAGCCGCAGCAGCGCCTCGGCGGCCTCGGCGGTGTCCCGGCCGGCGTCCAGGACGACGGGTGCCAGGTCGAGGTAGACGCCCTCCAGCGCCCGGCCGAGGCCGTCGACCGGGATGCCGCCCTCGCCCAGCACCAGCCACAGCGAGGTGCCGCCGTTCTCCAGGTCGGCCAGGACCGCGTTCTCGGTGAGGGCGGTGTGCCGCTGCCGCACGTCCCAGCCGCCCGCGGTGTTGCCCTCGGGGCGGCTGCCCCGCACGAAGGGCGCGAAGCCGGGCAGGCCGGGGTCGGGCGCGGCGTCGCGCGCGGTGTACAGGGGGCGGGTGCGCAGCCCGTCCTCCAGCGTGGTGGACAGGGCGTCCTCGACTGCCGCGCCCGAGACTTCCTTGCCCGACTTGCGCAGCACACCCTCCACCAGGCGTTGCCACTGCTCGTGCGTCGCGTCAGGGAACTCGGCGGCCAGTGAGAGCCCGTCGTCAGGCAGGACCGTCATGGCTCGGATGCTAGGGCAGCACGCTAAAGGGAACGCAGGGCGGGGGCTGTGAGGTTTCTCCCCTTGCGGTTGTGACCTGCGCCTCTCAGCCGTCGGCCGACTCGGTTTCGAGCCCCGGGACCAGTGCGCACAGGGCCGCGCGCTGGTCGGAACCCATCGAGTCGGAGAGTGCCTGCCGCACGGTTCCGGCGAGCCGGACGGACGTCTCCCGCAGCAGGTCGCGGGCCTTGTCGGTGAGCGCGACCTCGACACCCCGCTTGTCGCCGCACACCGACCTGCGGGTGACGAGACCGGCCCGCTGCAGGCAGGCGATCTGGTAGGTGAGCCGGGTCTTGGGGCGGCCGAGGAGGCCGGCGACCTGGGTCATGCGCAGCCCGGTGCGGGGCTGTTCGGCCAGCAGACACAGGATCAGGAACTCGTCGTGGGAGACGTCGAGGGTCTCCTTCACGGCCGACCGCAGGCGCTGCTCGACCGCGCCCGTCGCCGACAGCAGGACCAGCCAGGCCCGCAGTTCGTCCGGAAGCAGCCCGCCACCGCTCCCCGGGAAGGGGCATTCGGGCTGGTCGGCGGGGTGCGCGGCGGAGGCGGACATGGCTCGATTCTACCCGTGGTCCACATTTGGACCGCTTGGTTGTCCATATTTGGATGAGCGGCTAGCGTGAGGTCATCCAAATTTGAATCACTGAACTCGGGAGTACGACCATGACCGTCACCGTGGAGACAGGCCTCTGGCAGCTCGACCCGGCCGCGTCCACCGTCGGACTGCGGCACCGGACGTTCTGGGGCCTGGTCACCGTCAAGGGCACGTTCACCGGCGTCGCCGGCTCGGGTGAGGTCCGGCCCGACGGCTCGGCCGCCGGCACGGTCACCCTGGACGCGGCCTCCCTGGACACGAAGAACGCCAAGCGGGACACCCACCTGCGCTCCGCCGACTTCTTCGACGCCGACAACCACCCCGAGGTCACCTTCGCCGTGAGCGGGGCCGAGCGGGTCGACGGCGACCAGGTCCGGGTGACCGGTCAGCTGACCGTGCGCGGCGTCTCCCGGCCCCTGTCCGTCACCGCGCGCCTGACCGACGCGACGGACGCCGCGCTCACCCTGGAGACCGAGTTCACCGTGGACCGCGAGCAGTTCGGCATGGGCTGGAACCAGCTGGGCATGATGGGCGGACTCACCACGGTGACGGCCGCGCTGCGCTTCACGCGGGGGCCGGCGTGACCTGTCGTGTCACGTGTGTGCGGGGGTGACCTGTCGTGTCAGGTGTGTGTCTGCGGGACCCGTCGCTTCACGTGTGCGCCGGGGGTGACCCGTCGCCTCACGTGCGGGCCGGCGTGACCCGTCCGGTCAGCCCTCGACGCCCAGGTCCGACGGCCGCAGATCCCGGGTGGAGAGCGTCTGCGGGGTCGCCGTGAAGGCGCGCAGCCGCAGCGGGGTGCCCGCCTGGAGGGGCACGGAGAAGTGCCCGGAGGGGGCCCGGAGTTCGACGGTCGCCGTGGTGTGCGCGGGGATCGTGGCCGGGCCGCGCACCTGGGTCCAGTACCGTCGCATGCCCTGACTCGTGGTGATCATGTAGTGCGGGGTGAGCGCGTCGCCGCCGGTGTTGGTCACCCGCAGGGTCAGCCTGGACACCGTGTGCGCCGAGGTCCGCCGGGCCGCCGTGACGTCCATGCGCAGCGGGGGCCGGCCGGTCACCGCGAGGGTCGCGCTCACCAGTGCGGGCATGACCAGCACGACCACCGCGGCGGCCAGCGCCGGCCGGCGGCGCGGACCGGACAGCCGGCGGGGCCGGGGCTGCCACGCGCGGGAGAACTCCGTCAGGGGCGCGGTGACCGCCGCCGCCAGCCACAGCGGGGTCATCATCAGGTAGTAGCCGTCCTGGGAGCGGGTCGCCAGGTAGAAGGCGCACCAGGGCAGCACCGTCGCGGCCGGCCCGAGCCGCCGTACGAACAGCACGAACAGGGCCAGCAGGGCCGCGGCGAGCAGCACGCTCGCGCGGCCGTACCAGTCCAGCCGGTCGCTGCCGTGGGTGAAGTACAGGGAGACGTCGACCAGGCCCTGGCCGTGCAGCACCGCGCCCTGGATCAGCGGCAGGGCGATGCCCTGGAGCCACGGGCCGGGCTGGCTCACCATGAAGTACGTGTTGATGAGCAGCCAGACGAGGACGGCGATCCCGGCGATCCGCAGCACCACCCGCGCCGCCTCCCGGCCGCCCAGCTCGCCACGGCGCACCGCGTAGATCCCGGCCAGCAGGAACGGAGCCACGAACCACGGCAGTTGCTGCGCCGCGCACGCCGCGCCCAGGCAGGCGGCCCGCGCGATCCCGGACGCGCCGAGCCGGCCCCCGGCCCCGAGCCGGGGCCAGCGCACCACCACCGGCACCAGCAGGACCAGGGCGATGATCGCCGGGTAGCCCTGGCGCGCGTACATCGGGATGAAGCCGAAGCCCAGGCAGACCATCGTGGCCGCCGAGCGCCACGGCGCCGGGAGCAGCCGCCACAGCACGGCCGTGCCGACGATCAGCACGGCCGTCACCGCCGCCGTGGCCGGCGCGCCGGCGTGGCCCAGCCACAGGAAGGGCGCGGTGAGCAGCGGCGCCAGCGGGGGATAGCCGTAGGTGAAGTCGTAGCCGCCGGTCGTCGTCGCGGTCAGGGCGACGCCCTTGAGGCGGAACAGCCACGGCCACTGCTGCCCGTAGACGGCGTGCCCGTGCACCAGCTCCTTCGCGGCCTGCGTGGTGAGTACGGCCTCGTCGCCGCCGGCGTGGTTCAGCGCCCATGTGCACAGGGTGAGCGCGATCGCGGTCACCAGGACCACCAGGTCCAGGCGGGCCAGCGAGCGCGCCCGGCGGACGGTCAGGGCGAGGACGCCCGTCACCAGGATGGAGGCGTAGCAGACGGAGATGATCCCGGCCAGGACCAGCCGGTGCGTGGCCGCCTGCGTCCACACCGAGCGTGTGCCGATGAACAGGCTGACGTCCGCGAGCAGCGTCAGCACGCGGTGCCACTGAGCGGGGCTCCCGGGGGCCTCCGCACGCGGCCCCGGGACCGCGGACACCGCCGGGTGGGTCCGCCGGCCGGGTGTCACCTGCTGTGTTTGTGCCAACGTCACGCCACGGGACGGTATCGGCGGCATGTGAGCGGTTAGTGGCGCGACGTGAAGAGTCCGGTATGAGGGCGGTAAGAAACGGGCGTATTCGTACATGTGCCCCAAGAGGTGCCGGAGGACGTGGCGCCGGAGAGGTCGCGGATCGTGTCGCTGTTGGGCCGAACGGGTGACTTGGCGTAAGAATTGGCCGATGCAGGCATCGAGTGCGAGTCAGGGTTGGGGGAGCCGGTGAGCCGTTACGACGTCACCGATGAGCAGTGGGAAGGGCTCGCCCAGGTCGTGCCGCTGCGGGGCCGGGACGCCTGGCCGTCGGCGGTGAACCACCGCTCGCTGCCGGACGCCGAGACCGAGACCAGGCGCCGGTTCGTGGTCCTGCGCGTCAACGTCTTCGCGGACGCCCGCGAGGTCGCCGAGACCCTCATGGCGGGGGCGCCGGTCCTGCTCGACCTCTCCGGCGCCGAGACCGAGGTCGCCAAGCGCGTCCTCGACTTCAGCACAGGCGTCGTCTTCGGCCTGGGCAGCGGCATGCACCGCGTCGAACGCAACGTCTTCCTCCTCACCCCGCCGGGCACGGAGGTCAGCGGCCTGATGGAGGGCGCGGGGGCCTCCGGCGGTTGAGCCGGGGGCGTGCGGTGGCCTCCGGCTGTTGAGCCGGGGGCGTGAGGTGGCCGAGCGGTGGGCCGAGGCGGCTCGTACCTGTCGGCCGGAGGGCATCAATCCGGTGCCGGCCGGGCTGCTGCCTCGGCGCGCTGCGGGGCGTCGGGTGCGAGGGCGGGCAGGCGCGCGTCGCCTGCTTGACCCGGGTGCGGGTTGAGAGGCCGGGGCCAAGAGCAGGGGGTCGAGGCGGCTCGTAGCCGCCGACCGCAGGACATCGTTCCGGTGCCGGCCGGCCGGCTGCCGCGTCCGCTTTGCCTGCTGCGGTGCGCCGGGTGTGAGGGCGGGGAGGCGTGAGCCGTCTGCTCGTCCTGGATGCGGGTGGAAAGCCGCCGGGGCCTGCGGTGTTCGGGTGGGGGCGCGGTGCGCTGCGGGTGCCGAGGGCAGGGCACGGGTCTTGTGCCGGCCCGCTCGCCGCACCTGCCGGTCGCGCGATGCCGGGTGCGCGGTCGGGGAGGGGCGAGCCGCCCGTTCGTCCCCGGTGCGTGTGTGGGGGGCGGCCCGGTGTCACTCGGGTGAGTGGTGCCGGGTGCGGTCGTGTCCGTTCGGGACCCCGATCGTGGGAAGGCTCGGGCGGGAAAACGGTTCGGCGGGTCGGCGGAGGCCTACCGTCCGGGCATGGCCGTGCCTTCCGTGTCCGCCGAGCCTCCGGCGGCCGACGCTTCCGCCGGGACCGTACCCGTCCAGTCCCGCGGGCCCCTCGACATGCGCGCCCGGATCACCGAGCTGCGGTTGTCCGCCTTCGCCGGGCACCGGCGCGCCGGGTTCCCGCTGGGGCCCGTCACGGTGTTCGCCGGGCCGAGCGGCGCGGGCAAGTCCACCGCGCTCGCCGCGTACGAGGCGCTCGCCCGGCTGGGCGGCGGCGCCCCTCTCGTGGAGGCGTTCCCGAACCCGGCCGGCTGTGTGCCGGAGCGGGCCCGCCCGGACGCCGACGGCCGGCGCGGCTTCCGGATCGGGTGCACGGCCGACGGCGCCGAGGGACCCGTACGGCTCGACATCGCCGTACAGGCCGAGCCCCAGTTGCGGATCGTGGGCGAACGGCTGACCGCCGGCGGGGTCGTTCTCCTGGAGACCGCCCTGCGCGACCCCGGACGCAGCACGGTGCAGGCCGCCTGGCACACCGGGGGCTCCGCTCCGGTGACGCGCGCCCCACTCCCGGACGACCGCCTCGGCACCGCCCTGCTGCCCCTGCGCGTGGCCGGCAAGACCGACGGGCAGCGCCAGGTGCTGGCCGCGGCCGAGCAGATGGTCGTCGCCCTGCGCTCGGTCTTCTCCTGCGACCCGCGCCCCGACTGCATGCGCACGCCCGTCCCCACGGGCTCGGGCCGGCTGCTGCCCGCCTGCGACAACCTCGCCGACGTCCTGTGGCGCACCCGCGCGGAGTGCGCCCGTCGGCACGCACTGCTGGTCGAGGCGCTGGGCGCGGGCTGCGCCGGGCCCGTCGCCGACCTGGTCGCCGAGCCGCAGGGCGACGGCACGGTCCGGGCACTGCTCGACCGCGGCGACGGCTCCCGCACCGAGGTGGCCCGGCTCGGCGACGGTGAACTCCGCTACCTCGCGCTGACCCTGGTCCTGCTGACCGGACCCGGCGTCCTGGACGTGGACGCCCCCGGCGAGGTGCCCGACGCCCTGCGCACCCTCACCGTCCTCGCCGACGGCTTCGACCGCGCGCTCGACCCGTCGCAGCGCCGGGCACTGCTGCGGCTGGCGTCCCGGATGAGCGAGCGCGGGCACATCCGCTGTGTGGCCGCGGTGAGCGACGCCTCCTGGGTCGGCGGAACCGAGGGCGTCACAGTGGTACACCTGAACCCGTGACGGAACAGCCCGACCTGCCCCGACTCCAGCGCAGACTCGCCGAGTTCGCGGCCGCGCGGAACTGGCAGCCCTACCACACGCCCAAGAACCTCGCCGCCGCCCTCAGCGTGGAGGCCTCCGAACTGGTCGAGATCTTCCAGTGGCTGACCCCGGAGGAGTCCACCCGGGTGATGGACGACCCCGGCACCGCGCATCGCGTCACCGACGAGGTCGCCGACGTCCTCGCCTATCTGCTGCAGTTCTGCGAGGTGCTGGGCATCGACCCGCTGGCCGCTCTGTCCGCCAAGATCGACCGCAACGAACGGCGCTTCCCGCTCCCGGGCTCCGCGGACCCCGGCTGACGCCCGGCCCCGCACTGCCACCCCGGCCTGCGGACGGACGCGACAGCGCGGGCCACTGCGCCAACCGACCGGACGACGAAGGAACGCCGCCCACCCCAACGCCGCGCCCGCCAGCGCACGAGACGGCGCCCGTCCCCGCGCCGCGCCGGACGCACACCGCTCCCCCCGACACCGCGCCCGCACTCGCGGACGCACGCCGATCCACCCGCACCCCACGGCAACCGGCGCGCACCGCTCCCCCTCGCGGACGCACGCCGGTTCCCCCACGCCCCACGCCAACCAGCGGACGGAACTGCTCCGTTATTACTCTCCGCAGTCAATTTCCCCTGCCGAATCCGAATTGTTGTCCACAGATTTCCGTCTACCTCTGGCTTTTCGTCCCACAGACCCTCACGCTGGGTAGTGACCAAGAGAGTTCAGGCTGTCGTGCGACCGAGCACGCGGACGGACGGGGGCGACGGATGGACGCGGTACGGCTCATCCTCACGAGCAGGCGTGCCCTGGCGCGCGGCGCGGACACGCCCGAGATCATGGCGGAGGTGTGGCAGGCACAGGCCCTGGCCCAGGCGATCGGCAGCCGCCTCGCCGTATCCGGTCCGCCGGAGCTGCGCGGCGAGGCCCTGGGCCTGATCGAGCTCGCGGGCCGGGGCTGCGGCGCCCTGGACCCGCCCGAGCTGGACCCCGGCGATCTGCGCGCCGCCCAGCTCACCGAGCTGGACGACGCCCGCGAGACCCTGCTCTGCCTCGGCGGCCTGCTCGGCGAGGTCGGCATGGCCCTGGTCGGCATGGCCAGCGCCGCGGCCGACGAGACGACGTACTGGCAGTGCATGGAGGCCATCGACGCGGCCGACGAGTCCCGTGACCGGGTCCGCGAGATGCTGCGGAAGCTGGCGGCGCGCCAGGAGGCGGTACCGGGCAACGGCAACGGGAGCAGCCCGTTCTGAGGCGCCCCCCGCGGTCAGCGCTCGGCCCGGGCCGCGGGCGCCGGTGAGGTTGCCGGCGCCCGCGGCGTGCAGGATGGATGTATGGACCTTCGCATCTTCACCGAGCCCCAGCAGGGGGCCACGTACGACACCTTGCTCACCGTCGCGAAGGCGACCGAGGACCTCGGGTTCGACGCCTTCTTCCGCTCCGACCACTATCTGCGCATGGGCGGCGGGGACGGCCTGCCCGGCCCCACGGACGCCTGGATCACCCTGGCCGGCCTCGCCCGGGAGACGAAGCGGATCCGCCTCGGCACCCTGATGACGGCGGCCACCTTCCGGCTGCCCGGCGTGCTCGCCATCCAGGTCGCGCAGGTCGACCAGATGTCCGGCGGCAGGGTGGAACTGGGCCTCGGCGCGGGCTGGTTCGAGGAGGAGCACAAGGCGTACGGCATCCCGTTCCCGAAGGAGAAGTTCGGGCGGCTGGAGGAGCAGCTGGCGATCGTCACCGGGCTGTGGGCGACCGAGCTCGGCAAGACCTTCGACTTCCACGGCACCTACTACGACCTCACCGGCTCGCCCGCGCTGCCCAAGCCCGCCCAGAAGAAGATCCCGGTGCTCATCGGCGGCCACGGCGCGACCCGCACGCCGCGGCTGGCCGCCCAGTACGCCGACGAGTTCAACATGCCCTTCGCCTCGGTCGAGGACAGCGAGCGGCAGTTCGGCCGGGTGCGCGCCGCCGCCGAGGAGGCGGGCCGCGCGGACGAGCTGACGTACTCCAACGCGCTCGTGGCCTGCGTCGGCAAGGACGACCAGGAGGTCGCCCGGCGCGCCGCCGCGATCGGCCGCGAGGTGGCGGAACTGAAGGCCAACGGCCTGGCCGGGTCCCCGGACGAGGTCGTCGAGAAGATCGGCCGCTACGCCGAGATCGGCTCCCGGCGGATCTATCTGCAGATCCTGGACCTCGACGACCTGGACCACCTGGAGCTGATCTCCTCGCGCGTCCAGTCCCAGCTGTCGTAACGCCTCCCGCGCCCTCTTCCCGCCCCGCACCGGGGCGGGAAGAGAGGCGCGAGCCGTGGGAGCGGGCGGGCGAGCGCCGGCGGGAAGTCGGGAACACCGGGCCGGCGTGCGAAAACCGGTGGTCGGCGGGCGCCAGCGCCGGGGAGACTCGGACATGTGTTCCTGACGATCTCCACCAGCGGCGACGCCGCCCACCCGGCCACCGACCTCGGATACCTGCTGCACAAGCACCCCGGCAAGGCGCAGAGGTTCTCCACGTCCCACGGCACCGCCCACGTCTTCTACCCCGAGGCCGGGGACCGGCGCTGCACCGCCGCGCTGCTGCTGGAGACCGATCCGGTGGCGCTGGCGCGGCGGGGAAGGGGCAAGAGCCGCGGCAAAGCGCCCGACGCGGCGCTCGCGCAGTACGTCAACGACCGCCCCTACGCGGCCTCCTCGCTGCTCGCGGTCGCGCTGAGCAGCGTCTTCTCCAGCGCCCTGCGCGGTGTGTGCGCCTCCCGCCCCGAGCGGGCCGCCGCCCCGCTGCCGCTGCGCATCGAGGTACCGGCCCTGCCCGCACGCGGCGGCGCCGAACTCGTGGGGCGGCTGTTCGAGCCGCTCGGCTGGACGGTGACCGCCGACCCGGTGCCGCTCGACACCGCGTTCCCGCAGTGGGGCGACTCGCGCTACGTCCACCTCGTCCTGGAGTCGGACACCCTGACGCTCGCCGAGGCGCTGCGCCACCTGTACGTCCTGCTGCCGGTGCTCGACGACGCCAAGCACTACTGGGTCTCCTCCGACGAGGTCGACAAGCTGCTGCGGGCCGGCGAGGGCTGGCTGCCCGGCCATCCCGAGCAGCACCTGATCACCAGCCGCTACCTGTCCCGGCGCTGGTCGCTCACCAGGCAGGCACGGGAGCGGCTGGAACTGGTGCGGCTGGCCGAGGCCGACGACAGCGAGGTCGAGGCGATCGACAACGCGGTCCCGCAGGACAGCGGGGAGGAGGCGGAGGAGAAGCCGGCCCCGCTGGCCGTCCAGCGCAGGGAGGCGATCCTCGCCGCCCTGCGCGACGCCGGCGCGGCCCGCGTCCTCGACCTCGGCTGCGGCCAGGGCCAGTTGGTGCAGCAGCTGCTGAAGGACGTGCGGTTCACCGAGGTCGTCGGGGTCGACGTGTCCGTGCGGGCGCTCACCGTCGCCGCCCGGCGGCTCAGGCTGGACCGCATGGGCGAGCGGCAGGCGGCCCGCGTCCGGCTCGTCCAGGGGTCGCTCGCCTACACCGACCGCCGGCTCAAGGGCTACGACGCCGCCGTGCTCAGCGAGGTGATCGAGCACCTCGAGCTGCCCCGGCTGCCCGCTCTGGAGTACGCCGTGTTCGGGCACGCACGCCCGCGCACGGTCGTGGTGACCACCCCGAACGTCGAGTACAACGTCCGCTGGGACACCCTCCCCGCCGGGCACGTGCGGCACGGGGACCACCGCTTCGAGTGGACCCGCGAGGAGTTCCGCAGCTGGGCGGCGGCCGTGGCCGAACGGCACGGCTACGGCGTCGGGTTCACCCCCGTCGGGCCGGACGACCCCGAGGTCGGCCCGCCCACCCAGATGGCCGTGTTCCACATCGAGACCGAGAAGGAGGCGAAGGCGGCATGACCGAGACACAGAGCGGGGGACGGGTGCTCCCCGTCACCGACCTCTCCCTCGTCGTCCTCGTCGGCGCCTCCGGCTCCGGCAAGTCCACGTTCGCCCTCCGGCACTTCAAGCCCACCGAGGTGATCTCCTCGGACTTCTGCCGCGGCCTGGTCTGCGACGACGAGAACGACCAGGGCGCCACCCGGGACGCCTTCGACGTGCTGCACTACATCGCCGGCAAGCGGCTGGCCGCCGGACGGCGCACCGTCGTCGACGCCACCAGCGTGCAGCAGGACGCCCGCCGTCAGCTGATCGAGCTGGCCAGGAAGCACGACGTGCTGCCCATCGCCATCGTGCTGGACGTGCCGGAGGAGGTGTGCGCCGAGCGCAACGCGGCCCGCACCGACCGCGCCGACATGCCCCGCCGGGTCATCCAGCGGCACATCCGCGAACTGCGCCGCTCGCTCCGGCACCTGGAGCGTGAGGGCTTCCGCAAGGTGCACGTGCTGCGCGGGGTGGAGGAGGCCGAGAACGCCACCGTCGTCACCGAGAAGCGCTTCAACGACCTCACCCACCTCACCGGGCCCTTCGACATCATCGGCGACATCCACGGCTGCTCCGCCGAGTTGGAGGCCCTGCTCGCCAAGCTGGGCTACGTGGACGGCACCCACCCCGAGGGCCGTACCGCCGTGTTCGTCGGCGACCTCGTCGACCGCGGCCCGGACACCCCGGGCGTGCTGCGCCGGGTGATGGCGATGGTGGCCGCGGGCGACGCGCTGTGCGTGCCCGGCAACCACGAGAACAAGTACGGCCGGTACCTCAAGGGCCGCAACGTCCAGCACACCCACGGCCTCGCCGAGACCGTCGCGCAGATGGAGGGCGAGAGCGAGGAGTTCAGGGCGCAGGTACGGCAGTTCCTGGACGGGCTGGTCAGCCACTACGTCCTGGACGGCGGCAGGCTCGTCGTCTGCCACGCCGGCCTGCCCGAGAAGTACCACGGCCGCACCTCGGGCCGGGTCCGCTCGCACGCCCTGTACGGCGACACGACCGGCGAGACCGACGAGTTCGGGCTGCCGGTGCGCTACCCGTGGGCGGAGGACTACCGGGGCCGGGCCGCGGTCGTCTACGGCCACACCCCCGTCCCGGAGGCCACCTGGCTGAACAACACGATCTGCCTGGACACCGGCGCCGTCTTCGGCGGCAAGCTGACCGCGCTGCGCTGGCCGGAGCGCGAACTGGTCGACGTACCGGCCGAGCGGGTCTGGTACGAGCCGGCCCGCCCGCTGCGCTTCGAGGCGCCCGGTGGACAGGACGGCCGGCCGCTGGACCTGGCGGACGTGTCCGGCCGCCGGGCCGTGGAGACCCGGCACGCGGGCAGGGTGGCGGTCCGCGAGGAGAACGCGGCGGCGGCCCTGGAGGTCATGAGCCGCTTCGCGATCGACCCGCGCCTGCTGCCGTACCTGCCGCCGACCATGGCGCCCACGGCCACCTCCCGCCTGGAGGGCTACCTGGAGCACCCGGTGGAGGCGTTCGCGCAGTACGCCGCCGACGGGGTGGAGCGGGTCGTGTGCGAGGAGAAGCACATGGGCTCGCGGGCCGTGGCCCTGGTGTGCCGGGACGCGGAGGCGGCGCTGAAGAGGTTCGGCGCGCAGGGCCCCACCGGGTCGCTGTACACCCGGACCGGGCGGCCGTTCTTCGACGACGAGACGGTGACCGAGGAGATCCTCGGCCGCCTGCGCTCGGCGGTCACGGACGCCGGACTGTGGGCGGACCTGGACACGGACTGGCTGCTGCTGGACGCCGAGCTGATGCCGTGGTCGCTGAAGGCCTCGGGGCTGCTGCGCAGCCAGTACGCGGCCGTCGGCGCCGCGTCCGGCGCGGTCTTCCCGGGCGCGCTGGCCGCCCTGGAGGCGGCCGCCGCCCGGGGCGCGGACGTCGGCGACCTGCTGGGCCGGCAGCGGGAGCGCGCCGCCGACGCGGCCGCGTTCACCGAGGCCTACCGCCGCTACTGCTGGAGCACGGACGGCCTCGACGGCGTACGCCTCGCCCCCTTCCAGCTGCTCGCCGTCCAGGGCCGCAGCCTCGCCGCGCTGCCGCACGACGGGCAACTCGCCCTGATCGACCGGCTGGTGGAGCACGACGGCTCCGGTCTGCTGCAGACCACCCGACGGCTGTACGTCGACACGGGCGACCCGGAGTCGGTGCGCGCGGGCGTCGACTGGTGGCTGGAGATGACCGGCCGGGGCGGCGAGGGCATGGTCGTCAAGCCGGTCGGCGCGCTGGTCCGCGGCACGGAGGGGCGGCTGGTGCAGCCCGGCATCAAGTGCCGGGGGCGCGAGTACCTGCGGATCATCTACGGTCCCGAGTACACCCGGCCGGAGAACCTCGCCCAGCTGCGGCAGCGGTTCCTGAACCACAAGCGGTCCCTCGCCCTGCGCGAGTACGCGCTCGGTCTGGAGGCGCTGGACCGGCTGGCGGACGGCGAGCCGCTGTGGCGGGTGCACGAGGCGGTGTTCGGCGTGCTGGCGCTGGAGTCGGAGCCGGTCGACCCGCGGCTGTAGGCCCGTCACACAACGCCCTTGTGTCGCACACACTTCTGTCCATATGGTGGACGGCCGTGCGGCACAAGGGTGTTGGCACGTCCGCGAGGGGAGCGCAGGGGCATGGAGATCAAGAAGATCGTGGTCCGGGAGGACCGGAGCACCACGCGCCGCCCGGCGATCCTGGAGAAGCGGCCGACCCGCTGAGTCATGCGCGTCCAACTCGTCACGATGCCCTGGCAGCCGCTCGATCTGCCCTCGCTGCAACTGGGCCTGCTGCAGCGGATCGTGCGCGCGGCGCGCCCCGCCGACGAGGTGACCGAGTTCCACGGCTCGCTGCGCTGGGCGGAGTTCCTGCTGGAGCGCTCCGGCGGCCGGCTGCGGCCGGGTGACTACGTGGCGGTCGGCAGCGACGCCATCTTCCACGGCCTGGGCGACTGGGTGTTCTCCGGCGCCCTGTACGACGACCCGGGCTGGGGCCTGGCCCGGCTGCGGGGCTACGCGGCCGCGCGGGACCTCTGCGTCGAGACGGCCGTCGCCATGCGGCCCCACGCCGCCGACTTCGTCGCAGCCTGCGCCGAGGAGGTGCTGGCGGCCGAGCCGGACGTCGTCGGGTTCACCACCACGTTCATGCAGAACGTCTCCTCCCTCGCCCTCGCCCGCGAACTCAAGCGCAGAAGACCCCGGTTGACCATCGTGTTCGGTGGCAGCAACTGCGACGGGCCCATGGGCCACGCCCTGCACCGCAACCACCCCTTCGTCGACCACGTGGTCCGCGGCGAGGCCGAGTACGCCTTCCCCGCCCTGTTACGCCACCTGGACGCGGGCAGCGCACCCGCGGACGTGCCCGGCCTGTGCTGGTGGGACGGACCGGTGCCGCGCGCCAACCCGGAGACCCGGCGGACCGTGGCCCCCGCCGACATCCCCTCGCCGGACTACGACCAGTGGCAGGCCGCCCTGGACGCCTCCCCGGTGCGGGAGTACGTCCATCCGAAGCTGGTCGTGGAGGGCGCCCGGGGCTGCTGGTGGGGCGAGAAGCACCACTGCACCTTCTGCGGGCTCAACGGCTCCGCCATGGCCTTCCGCGCCAAGCCGGGGGAGCGGCTGTGGGCGGAGCTCGACCGGCTGGTGCGCCGGCACCGCATCCTCGACGTGGTCACCGTCGACAACATCATCGACATGGCCTACTTCCGCGACTTCCTGCCCCGCGTCGCCGCGAGCGGCTGGGACCTGCGGCTGCACTACGAGGTCAAGTCCAACCTCACGCCGGCCCAGCTCCGGCTCCTCGGCGAGTCCGGCACGGTGCACATCCAGCCCGGCATCGAGAGCCTGGGCAGCCGGGTCCTGGAGCTCATGGACAAGGGCGTCACCGGGGCGCGCAACGTGCGCACCCTGCGCGAGTGCGAGAACCACGCGCTGACCTGCTCCTGGAACCTCCTCTACGGCTTCCCCGGCGAGAGCGCCGAGGACTACGAGTCCGTCGTCGGGCAACTGCCGGCCCTGGTCCATCTGCAGCCGCCGAGCGGTGCCCACCGCATCCAGCTGGAGCGCTTCAGCCCGCACTTCACCGACCCGGGGCTCGGCTTCGGCAAGCGCCGCCCGGCCGAGATGTACCAGCACGTCTACGACCTGCCCGAGTCCGAACTCGCCGACCTGGTCTACCTGTTCGACACCGACGACGCGGGCATCACCGGCCCGGCCGAGCGGCGCCTGAAGGACGCCGTGGCCGCCTGGCGGGCCGGGCACGCGCGCTCCCGGCTGCTGTTCGAGGAGGACGGGCAGGACCTGCTGGTGCACGACCGGCGGCACGGCCGCGCGCCGGCCGACCACCGCTTCACCGGCTGGCGGGCGCAGGCCCTTCGGCACCTGGAGGACGGCCGCACGGCCGCCGCCCTGCACCGGCTGCTGGCCGCCGCCGGGCACGAGGTGACGGCCGACGCCCTGACGGAGTGGATCGGGCACGCCTTCGCGCTGGGCCTGCTGTTCCGCGACGGCCCCACCTACGTCGCCCTGCCCACCTGGGGCGAGCCGGTCCGCCTGCCCGAGGGCGCCGCATGACCGGGCTGCCCGCCGAGGTGCCGCACCGGCGCACCGGGCACCGGGTCGAGGCGACCGAGCCGCTGCGGCTGGCCGGTACCGGGCGGGAGACGGCGCAGGCGGTGCGGTTCCTGCGCGAGTGCGAGAGCCTCGGGCTGCGGGTGTGCTGGCGGGCGGCGGGACGGCCGTCGTACGACCTCGCCGTGCTCCGGCATCTGCCCCCTCCCGAGGAGTTGCCCGGAGGCCGGGACGAGCTGGAGGCATGGCGCGCCGGGTACTCCTACGGAGCCCTCCACCACCGGCGCGGCCCCGGCTTCGTGACCGTCCTCGACCGCAGGGAGCCCGGCACCGCGGCCCGGCTCACGCTCGACCACCCCGATCTCCGCGCCGCCTTCCTCCGGTTGCTGGAGCCCACACCGCTGGCCGCGCTCGACGCGCCCGGGCGGGCGGCCGCGGACCTGCTCGCCGCGGAGCGGCTGGTGCTGGCCACCGGAGGCTGGGCGGTGGCCCTGCCCCCGCGCATCCGGCGCTGGCCGGTGCCGTGCACCGCGATCTGAGCGCACGGCCGACGCCGCAGCCCGTCCACCGGCCGCCCGGGAGACGGGACGGGGAGGCGGCAGGGGGAAACAAGAAGGCACGGAAATGGCCGAGGAGGGGGTGAATCCGGTCCGCGATGGTCAGGATGGTGGCATGGGATTCCACGTCGACTCCGAGGCCGGGCGGCTCCGCCGCGTCATCCTGCACCGGCCGGATCTCGAGCTGAAGAGGCTCACCCCCAGCAACAAGGACGCGCTGCTGTTCGACGACGTGCTCTGGGTGCGCAGGGCACGCGCAGAGCATGACGGGTTCGCCGACGTCCTGCGTGACCGCGGGGTCGCCGTCCACCTCTTCGGCGACCTGCTGACCGAGACCCTGGCGATCGACGAGGCCCGCACCCTCGTCCTGGACCGCGTCTTCGACGAGAAGGAGTACGGCCCGCTCGCCACCGATCATCTGCGCGCCGCGTTCGAGACCCTGCCCGCGCGGGAACTGGCCGAGGCCCTGGTCGGCGGCATGACGAAGCGGGAGTTCCTGGAAGCGCACGCCGAGCCGACCTCCGTCCGCTTCCATGTGATGGACCTCGACGACTTCCTGCTCGATCCGCTGCCCAACCACCTCTTCACCCGCGACACCTCCGCCTGGATCTACGACGGGGTCGCCATCAACGCGATGCGCCTGCCCGCCCGGCAGCGGGAGACCGTGCACTTCGAGGCGATCTACCGGTACCACCCGCTGTTCCGCGACGAAGCGTTCCGCGTCTGGTCCCGCGGGCAGGCCGACTACCCCTCCACCATCGAGGGCGGCGACGTGCTGGTGATCGGCAACGGGGCGGTCCTCATCGGGATGAGCGAGCGCACCACCCCGCAGGCCGTGGAGATGCTGGCGCACAAGCTGTTCGCGGCCGGCTCGGCGCGCACCATCGTCGCGCTGGACATGCCCAAGCGGCGCGCCTTCATGCACCTCGACACGGTGATGACCATGGTCGACGGCGACACCTTCACCCAGTACGCGGGGCTCGGCATGCTGCGCTCGTACACCATCGAACCCGGCGTGAGCGAGCGGGAGCTGAAGGTCACCGACCATCCGCCCGAGCACATGCACCGGGCGATCGCCGCGGCCCTCGGGCTCGGCGAGATCCGGGTGCTCACCCCCACCCAGGACGTGCACGCGGCCGAGCGCGAGCAGTGGGACGACGGCTGCAACGTGCTCGCCGTCGAGCCCGGTGTCGTCGTCGCCTACGAGCGGAACTCGACCACCAACACCCATCTGCGCAAGCAGGGCATCGAGGTGATCGAGATCCCGGGCAGCGAGCTGGGGCGGGGCCGGGGCGGCCCCCGGTGCATGAGCTGCCCGGTCGAGCGCGACCCTGTGTGACCTGGCCCACGGCGGGGGCGGCGGGGACGCGACGAGGGCGGGGACCGTGGCAAGGTTGCCGCCCGTGGCAAGGGCGGGGACCGCGACGAGGGTGGGGACCGTGGGGACCGCGGCAAGGGTGCCGTATAGAAATGCTGACCGTCGTATAGAATTTCAGTGTCCCTTCATCCGTACCCCTGGAGCGCCCCCCATGGCGACAGTCCTGACCGCCCTCGCCGGCCGCCACTTCCTCAAGGAGCTGGACTTCACCGAGGAGGAGTTCCGCGGCCTGGTCGAGCTGGCAGCCGAGCTGAAGGCCGCCAAGAAGGCGGGGACCGAGACGCAGTACCTGCGCGGCCGCGCCATCGCGCTGGTCTTCGAGAAGACCTCCACGCGCACCCGCTGCGCCTTCGAGGTCGCCGCCGCCGACCAGGGCGCCCACACCACCTACCTGGATCCGTCCGGCTCGCAGATCGGGCACAAGGAGTCCGTGAAGGACACCGCCCGCGTCCTCGGCCGGATGTTCGACGCCATCGAGTACCGGGGCGACAGCCAGGCCAAGGTCGAGGAGCTGGCCGCCCACGCCGGCGTGCCCGTCTACAACGGGCTCACCGACGACTGGCACCCCACGCAGATGCTCGCCGACGTGCTGACCATGGCCGAGCACAGCACCAAGCCGCTGACGGGGATCGCCCTCGCCTACCTCGGTGACGCCCGCTTCAACATGGGCAACTCCTACCTGGTCACCGGCGCCCTGCTCGGCATGGACGTGCGGATCGTCGCGCCCAGGGAGTACTGGCCGGCCGACGAGATCGTGGCCCGGGCCCGCGAGCTGGCGGACAGCAGCGGCGCCGTCCTCACCCTGACCGAGGATGTCGCCGAGGGCGTCCGGGGGGCCGACTTCGTCGCCACCGACGTCTGGGTCTCCATGGGCGAGCCCAAGGAGATCTGGGCCGAGCGGATCAAGGCCCTCGCGCCGTACGCCGTGACCATGGACGTCCTGCGGGCCACCGGCAACCCGGACGTGAAGTTCCTGCACTGCCTGCCGGCCTTCCACGACCTCGGCACCGAGGTGGCGCGGGAGATCCACGAGGCCCACGGCCTGACCTCCCTGGAGGTCACGGACGAGGTCTTCGAGTCCGCGCACTCGGTCGTCTTCGACGAGGCCGAGAATCGTCTGCACACCATCAAGGCCGTACTGGTCGCCACGCTCACCGGACAACCGTAGCGGTCCGGTCACATCACACCCTGTCCTGATCGGCGGCCCGGGCCACCCCTTCCGGTGCCGCCGCCGCGACGGCCACCCCGTCGCCCGCACCACCGAGAAACGAGCACCACCCGCACATGCCCGCTCCCCGTATCAAGTCCCCGCACCTGCTCGTCGCCGAATCCGGCACCGACCGCGAGGGACACGGCCTGAGGCGCACGATGGGCCTCTTCCAGCTCATCTGCTTCGGCGTCGGCGCCATCGTGGGCACCGGCATCTTCGTCGGCCTCTCCGACTCCGTCGCGCAGGCCGGCCCGGCCGTCGTCGTCTCCTTCGTCCTCGCCGCGATCACCTGCGTCTTCACCGCCTTCTCCTTCGCGGAGCTGGGCGGCGCGATCCCGGTCTCCGGCTCCTCCTACTCCTTCGCCTACGCGGGGCTCGGCGAGTCCACCGCCTTCCTCGTCGGCTGGTGCCTGCTGCTGGAGTACGGCGTCTCCATCTCGGCCGTCGCGGTCGGCTGGAGCCAGTACGTCAACGAGCTGCTGCACAGCCTCACCGGCGTGCAGCTCCCGGCCGCCCTGTCCGCGGGCCCGGGCGACGGCGGGATCGTCAACCTGCCGGCCGTGATCGTCATCGCCATGGCCTCCGTGCTGCTGGTGCGCGGGGTGCGCGAGAGCGCCCGGGCGACGGCCGCCATGGCCGCCGTGAAGCTCGTCATCCTGCTGGCCTTCTGCGCCGTCGGCTACAGCGCCTTCCGGCACGGCAACCTCACCCCGTTCTCCCCGGCCGGTCTCGGCGGCATCGGCGCGGGCACCACGGCGGCGTTCTTCTCCTACATCGGCTTCGACGCGATCACCACCGCCGGCGAGGAGGCCAAGAACCCGCGCCGGGACGTCCCGGTCGCGATCATGGTCTGCATGGGCCTGGTCACCCTGCTGTACTGCGCGGTCGCGCTCGCCGCGATCGGCGCCGTCGGCCCCGGGCAGGTCGCCGGCCGTCCCGCAGCTCTCTCCTACGTCGTCAACGAGGTCACCGGCTCCGGCATCGGCGGCGGGGTGATCGCCTTCGGCGCGGTCGTCGCCATCGCCTCCGTCGTCCTCGCCGTGATGTACGGCCAGACCCGGATCCTGATGTCGATGTCCCGGGACGGCCTGATCCCGCGGGTCTTCGAGAAGGTGAACCCGAAGACCTCCACCCCGGTGGCCGGCACGCTGGTCGTCGCGTTCGTCTTCGCGCTCCCGGCGGCCTTCGCCTCCCTCGACTCCGTGATGAACCTGTGTACCATCGGCACGCTCGCCGTCATGGGCGTGGTCAACATCGCGGTGATCGCACTGCGCCGCCGCGAACCGGGCCTCGGCCGCAGCTTCCGGGTGCCGCTGTACCCGGTGGGCCCACTGCTCGGCGTCGGCTTCTGCCTGTACCTGATGTACGAGACGGGCTGGCGGACCTGGCTCCAGTTCGCGGTGTTCCTCGCGGTGGGCCTGCTGATCTACGTCGGCTACGGCCGCCGGCACTCCACGCTGGCCCGGACGGCGGCCCCCGGGGTCACAGTGGACGGCGCGGAGCGGGAACCACAGGCAGTCTGAACCACACCGCCTTGCCCGAGGGGGTGGGGCGGTGCCCGCAGGAGGAGCTGAGGGCGCGGATCAGCAGCAGCCCGCGCCCGCCCTCCTGCCACGGGTCGGGCTCCTCGATCACCGGCCGCGTCAGATGGCCGGGCGGCGCCGGGTCCGGGTCGTGCACCTCGACCTGGCAGCCGGTCGGCAACAGCTCCACCACCAGCTCTATCGGGCCGCGCCCCGCGGTGTGCTCCACCGCGTTGGCGACCAGCTCGGCGGTGAGCAGCTCCGCCGTGTCGCTGTCGGCCGGATGCTCCACCTCGGCGAGGGCCGTGCGCACCAGGGCACGCGCCACGGGCACCGCCGCGGCGGTGTGCGGCAGCGCGATGCGCCAGGAGGCCGATGCGGTGGGGCGTTCGTGCAAGGCGAGTCCGTTCATGGAGCAGGCTGTCCTGCTTTCGACTGTGGAAATGGTACGGGTCCGGCTTCGGGGGTCTTCGGCGGGCTTCGCCCGGGACCATCGGCCCCGGTACGGGGCGGCTTACCCCGCCGAACGGCCGCTCTCGCGCGCCGGCGCCCACTGTTACCGCGCTGTCGCCGACCGGTGACATACGCGACCGGGCCGGTCGGCGCGGCTCCGCGTGTCGCGCCCTCGTGACGATAGTCACAAACAAGTGATAACTTCGAGGGACAGAGCAACGTACGGCACCGCCGCCCTAGGAGGCCGCACGTCATGAGTCCCTTCACCGGCTCCGCCGCCCGCACCGCCGACTGGGAGCACCTGCGGGTCCAGCTCGCCGACGGCGTCGCCACCGTCACCCTGGCCCGCCCCGACAAGCTCAACGCCCTCACCTTCGGCGCCTACGCCGACCTGCGCGACCTGCTCGCCGAGCTGTCCCGGGAGCGCGCGGTGCGCGCCCTGGTGCTGGCCGGGCAGGGGCGCGGGTTCTGCTCCGGCGGCGACGTCGACGAGATCATCGGTGCCACGCTGTCCATGGACACGGCGCGGCTGCTCGACTTCAACCGGATGACCGGGCAGGTCGTACGGGCGATCCGCGAGTGCCCCTTCCCGGTGATCGCCGCCGTGCACGGGGTCGCGGCCGGCGCGGGCGCGGTCCTCGCCCTCGCCGCCGACTTCCGGGTCGCCGACCCGAGCGCCCGGTTCGCCTTCCTCTTCACCCGGGTCGGCCTGTCCGGCGGCGACATGGGCGCGGCCTATCTGCTGCCCCGGGTCGTCGGCCTCGGCCACGCCACCCGCCTGCTCATGCTGGGCGAGCCGGTCCGGGCCCCCGAGGCCGAGCGGATCGGCCTGATCAGCGAGCTGACGGAGGAGGGCCGCGCCGACGAGGCCGCCGGGGCGCTCGCCCGCCGCCTGGCCGACGGGCCCGCCCTGGCGTACGCCCAGACGAAGGCCCTGCTGACGGCCGAGCTGGACATGCCGCTGGCGGCCTCGGTGGAGCTGGACGCCTCGACCCAGGCCCTGCTGATGAACGGCGAGGACTACGCCGAGTTCCATACGGCCTTCACGGAGAAGCGCCCGCCGAAGTGGCGGGGGAGGTGAGTCCCGGTGCGCGTGGCGATCATCGGCGGAGGCCCGGGCGGCCTGTACGCGGCGGCGCTGCTCAAGCGCCTCGACCCGGCGCGCGAGGTCACCGTCTGGGAGCGCAACGCCCCTGACGAGACCTTCGGCTTCGGCGTCGTCCTCTCCGACGAGACGCTGGGCGGCATCGAGCACGCCGACCCGGTGGTGTACGAGGCGCTGCAGCGGCGGTTCGTGCGGTGGGACGACATCGACATCGTCCACCGGGGCACCCGCCACACCTCGGGCGGACACGGCTTCGCCGCCGTGCGCCGGCAGACCCTGCTGAAGATCCTGCACGAGCGATGCCACTGTCTCGGCGTGCCGATCCGCTTCCGCACCGAGGCCCCGCCCCTGGACGAGCTGTCCCGGACCCACGACCTGGTCGTCGCCGCGGACGGGGTGCACAGCACCAGCCGGCAGGCCCGCGCCGAGGCGTTCCGCCCCCGGGTGGACACCCACCGCTGCCGCTACATATGGCTCGCCGCCGACTTCGCCTTCGACGCCTTCCGCTTCGAGATCGCCGAGACCGAGCACGGCGTGATGCAGCTGCACGGCTACCCGTTCGAGGCCGGCGCCTCCACCGTGATCGTGGAGATGCACGAGGACGTCTGGCGCGCGGCCGGCTTCGACGAGCTGGGCGAACAGGAGTCCGTCGAGCGCTGCGCCAAGATCTTCGCGGACGCGCTCGGCGGCCGGCCCCTGCGCTCCAACAAGTCGGCGTGGACCACCTTCCGCACGGTGGTCAACGAACACTGGTCGCACGGCAACGTCGTCCTGCTCGGCGACGCCGCGCACACCGCCCACTTCTCCATCGGCTCCGGCACCAAGCTCGCCGTCGAGGACGCGCTGGCCCTGGCCGCGTGCCTGAAGGAACAGCCCGACGTGCCCGCCGCGCTGGCCGCCTACGAGGAGGAGCGCAAACCCGTCGTCGCCTCCACGCAGCGGGCCGCCCGGGCCAGCCTGGAGTGGTTCGAGAACCTGGGCCGCTACCTCGACCAGCCGCCCCGCCAGTTCGCCTTCAACCTGCTCACCCGCAGCCGCCGGGTCACCCACGACAACCTCCGGTTGCGCGACGCCCGCTTCACCGAGGCCGTGGAGCGCGAGTTCGGCTGCCCGCCCGGCACACCGCCGATGTTCACGCCGTTCCGGCTGCGCGGACTGACCCTGCGCAACCGGGTCGTCGTCTCCCCGATGGACATGTACTCCGCCACCGACGGCGTCCCCGGCGACTTCCACCTCGTGCACCTCGGCGCCCGCGCCCTCGGCGGCGCCGGGCTCGTCATGACCGAGATGGTGTGCGTGAGCGAGGAGGGCCGCATCACCCCGGGCTGCGCCGGTCTGTACACCGGCCGTCAGGCGGAGGCGTGGCGGCGGGTCACCGACTTCGTGCACCGCCAGTCCCCGGGCACCGCGATCGGCGTGCAACTCGGGCACTCCGGCCGCAAGGGCTCCACGCGGCTGATGTGGGAGGGCATGGACGAACCGCTGCCGACGGGCAACTGGCCCCTCGTCGCCGCCTCCCCGCTGCCGTACAAGCCGGGCAGCCAGATTCCGCGCGAGCTGTCGCGCGCCCAGCTCACCGACATCCGCGAGCAGTTCGTGGCGGCCACCTGGCGGGCCGCCCGGGCCGGCTTCGACCTGCTCGAACTGCACTGTGCGCACGGCTACTTGCTCTCCGGCTTCCTCTCGCCGCTCACCAACCGCCGCACCGACGCCTACGGCGGCTCGCCGGAGCGCCGGCTGCGCTTCCCGCTGGAGGTCTTCGACGCCGTACGCGCGGTGTGGCCGGCCGAGCGGCCCATGACGGTCCGCATCTCCGCCACCGACTGGGCCGAGGGCGGCACCACCGCCGATGACGCGGTGGAGATCGCCCGCGCCTTCGCCGCGCACGGCGCCGACGCGATCGACGTCTCCACCGGGCAGGTGGTGGCCGAGGAGCGGCCGGAGTTCGGGCGGTCGTACCAGACGCCGTTCGCCGACCGGATCCGGCACGAGGTCGGCATCCCGGTGATCGCGGTCGGCGCCATCTCCTCCTGGGACGACGTCAACTCCCTACTCCTGGCCGGGCGCACCGACCTGTGCGCGCTCGCCCGGCCGCACCTGTACGACCCGCACTGGACCCTGCACGCGGCGGCCGAACAGGGCTACGAGGGACCGGGCGCCGTCTGGCCCGCGCCGTACCGGGCGGGCAGTCGCCGTCCGCAGACCGGCCGCACGGACGCCCCCAAGCCCCGGCTGTCGCTCAGCTGAGGGGGCCGCGGGCCCCGTCACACGCCCGCGAACTGAGCCCCCGCGTCCCGCAGCCGCTCGTGCAGGGCGCGGAAGACCGCCGCCGAGCGCACGCCCGGCCAGCCGGCGGGCAGCAGGTGCGTGGGCAGGCCGGGGTCGGTGTAGGGCAGGTGGCGCCAGGAGTCGAGGGCGAGGAGGTAGTCGCGGTAGGCGTCCTCGGGCGGGGTGTCGGCGCGGCGTTCCCAGCCGTGCAGGACCGGGGCGTGCGCGTCCAGGAAGCGCTCGTGCTCCTTGGCGATCGCGGTCAGGTCCCACCAGCGGGAGACCGCCTCGGCCGTGGGCGCGAAGCCCAGGTGCTCGCCCCGGAAGAAGTCCACGTACGGATCCAGCCGCAGCCGGCGCAGCGTGTGCTCGGCCTCCTCGTGCAGCCGGGCCGGGGCGATCCACACCCCGGGGGCCGCCGTGCCGAAGCCCAGTCCGGCCAGCCGGGAGCGCAGGACGTGCCGCTTCTGCCGCTCCGACTCGGGCACGGAGAAGACCGCCAGGACCCAGCCCTCGTCCTCGGGAGGCGCGGTGGCGTAGATGCGGCGGTCGCCGTCGTCCAGCAACTGGCGCGCCTCGGGCGAGAGCCCGTACCCGGCGGCGCCGGACTGCGTGCGGGCCGGCAGCAGCAGGCCGCGCCGTTTGAGCCGGGAGACCGAGGAGCGGACGGAGGGTGCGTCCACGCCCACCGCGGCCAGCAGCCGGATCAGCTCGGCGACGGGCACCGGGCCGGGCATGAAGCGGCCGTACGCGCCGTAGAGCGTGACGATGAGGGACCTGGGGGCGTGCTGCTCGGACACGTTGATCATTTTAGGTCGTCGGCATCACTGCCGGTCACCTTCGGTGCGCAGCCGGAACCGCTGCAACTTGCCGGTGGCCGTGCGGGGCAGGGCGTCGAGGAAGACGAACTCGCGTGGGCACTTGTACGGCGCCAGTTCGGACTTGAGGAAGGCGCGCAGGGCCTCCGCGTCCCGCCGGGCACCGTCGCGCAGCACGGTGTACGCGACCACCACCTGGCCGCGGGCCTCGTCGGGCCGGCCGACGACCGCCGTCTCCACCACGTCCGGGTGGCGCAGCAGGGCGTCCTCCACCTCGGGTCCGGCGATGTTGTACCCCGCCGAGATGATCATGTCGTCGGCGCGGGCCACGTAGCGGAAGTAGCCGTCGGCCTCCCGCACGTAGGTGTCGCCGGTGATGTTCCAGCCGTCGCGCACGTAGTCCCGCTGCCGCGGGTCGGCGAGGTAGCGGCAGCCGACCGGGCCGCGCACGGCCAGCAGGCCGGGCTCGCCGTCGGGCACCGGCACGCCGTCCGCGTCCTGGACACGCGCCTGCCAGCCGGGCACCGGCACGCCCGTGGTGCCGGGTCTTATCCGCTCGTCGGCGGCGGAGATGAAGATGTGCAGCAGCTCGGTCGCGCCGATGCCGTTGATGATCCGCACCCCGGTGCGCTCCTGCCAGGCCCGCCAGGTGGCCGCGGGCAGGTTCTCGCCGGCCGACACACAGCGCCGCAGCGACGAGATGTCGTGGCCGTCCAGGTGGTCCAGCATGGCGCGGTACGCGGTCGGGGCGGTGAACAGCACCGAGACCCGGTGCTCGGCGATCGCGGGGAGCAGCTGCCGGGGCCCGGCCTGTTCCAGGAGGAGGGCACTGGCACCGGCCCGCATCGGGAAGACCACCAGCCCGCCCAGGCCGAAGGTGAAGCCGAGCGGGGGGCTGCCGGTGAAGACGTCGTCCGCCCGGGGGCGCAGCACATGGCGGGAGAAGGTGTCCGCTATGGCCAGCACGTCCCGGTGGAAGTGCATGCAGCCTTTCGGGTGACCCGTGGTGCCCGAGGTGAAGGCGATGAGGGCGACGTCGTCCGCCGCGGTGCCGACCGCGGGGAACGGGTCGCCGGGGGCGGGGCGGCGCAGCAGGTCGTCGGGGGCGTCACCGCCGTACGTCGTGATGCTCAGCCCGGGTATCTCGGCCTTCGCCAGGTCGTCCACCGCCCGGACGTCGCACAGCGCGTGCCCCACCCGGGCGATCCGGCAGATGGCCGCCAGCTCGTGCGGGCGCTGCTGGGCCAGCACGGTGACCGCGACCGCGCCCGCCTTCAGCACCGCCAGCCAGCAGGCCGCGAGCCACGGGGTCGTGGGGCCGCGCAGCAGGACCCGGTTGCCGGGGACCACGCCCAGCGCGCCGGTGAGGACGTGCGCGATCCGGTCGACCCGGGCGCGCAGCTCGCCGTACGTCCAGGAGGGGCCGTCGGGGGTGTGGAACACCGGGCGGGCCGGGTCCGCCCCCTCCAGGAGTTCCGCCGCGCAGTTCAGCCGCTCCGGGTAGTGCAGCTCGGGCAGGTCGAAGCACAGCTCGGGCCATTCGTCCGGCGGGGGCAGATGGTCGCGCGCGAAAGTGTCGACATGGGCCGAGAAGTTGGCCGAGAAGTGCATGGCGGTTCGCCCCCTTGCCGTGACAGACGTCCGGACGGGCTGTGTGGTGGGCTCGCCGTTCGAGCGTATCGTGTTGGTGACGGCAGTCAACTGTGCGCGATAACCTCGGTGGGTGGGCCACCACGGCCCCGCCGCGGAGGGAGGACCGGCAGTGCCCGCATTCTCACTCGAACCGGAGCAGATCGCCTGGTGTGCCGAGCTGCGCACCCTGGCCGCGCAGCGGCTGCGCCCGCTCGCCGACAAGGGGGAGCCGGGCCGCGTCAACCGGGATCTCCTCGCCGAGCTGGGCCGACTGGGCCTGCTGGGACGGCTGTTCACCTCCGGCGCGCTCGACCTGTGCCTGATGCGGGAGTCCCTGGCCCAGGCGTGCACCGAGGCCGAGACCGCCCTCGCCCTGCAGGGCCTGGGCGCCCACCCGGTGCACGCCCACGGCAGCCCCGCCCAGCGGGAGCACTGGCTGCCCCGCGTCGCCGACGGCAGCGCGGTCGCGGCCTTCGCGCTGAGCGAGCCCGGGGCCGGCTCGGACGCGGCCGCGCTGGCCCTCGCCGCCGAGCCCCACGGGTCCGGCGGCTGGCGGCTCACCGGCGAGAAGTGCTGGATCTCCAACGCCCCCGAGGCCGACTTCTACACCGTCTTCGCCCGCACCACGCCCGGCGCCGGCGCCCGCGGCGTGACCGCCTTCCTGGTCCCCGCCGACCGGCCCGGACTCACCGGCAGCGCACTGGAGATGATCTCGCCGCACCCCATCGGCGCCCTCGACTTCGACGCCGTGCCCGTCTCCGCCGAGGACGTGCTCGGCGAGGTGGACCGCGGCTTCGCCGTCGCCATGGGCACCCTCAACCTCTTCCGGCCCAGCGTCGGCGCCTTCGCGGTCGGCATGGCCCAGGCGGCACTGGACGCCACCGTCGAGCACACGCGGCGACGCGAGGCGTTCGCGGGCCGGCTGATGGACCTTCAGGCCGTCTCCCACCAGGTCGCCGAGATGGCCCTGCGCACCGAGGCGGCCCGGCTGATGGTGTACGCGGCGGCGACCGCGTACGACCGCGGCGCCGCCGACGTGCCCCGGCGCGCCGCGATGGCCAAGCTGCTCGCCACCGAGACCGCGCAGTACGTCGTCGACGCCGCCGTCCAGCTGCACGGCGCCCGCGCCCTGCGCCGCGGTCACCTGCTCGAGCACCTCTACCGCGAGGTGCGCGCCCCGCGCATCTACGAGGGGGCGAGCGAGGTCCAACGGGGCATCATCGCCAAGGAGTTGTACGCGTGGACGCAGGAGAAGGAGGCCCGGTGACGAGCGAGCGCGTCAACCCGCCCGAGCTGTCCCCGCCCACGGGGTTCTCGCACGCCGTCGTCGCGACCGGCTCCCGCGTGGTGTTCCTCGCCGGCCAGACGGCCCTGAACGCCGACGGCAAGATCACCGGGGGCACGCTCCCGGAGCAGTTCGAGCGGGCACTCGGCAACCTCCTCACCGCCCTGCGCGCGGCCGGCGGCACCCCCGCCGACCTCGCCCGCGTCACCGTCTACGCCACGGACGTCGCCGCCTATCGCGCCCAGGCCCGCGAACTGGGCCGCATCTGGCGGGAGTCGGCGGGCCGGGACTACCCCGCCATGGCCGTCGTCCAGGTCGTACGGCTGTGGGACGAGCAGGCGATGGTGGAGCTGGACGGGTTCGCGGTCCTGCCATAGGGGCCGCGTCCGGACCACACGGCCGGGAGGACGGGTTGCCCGGGCCGGGGCTGCGCGTCGCTCCGCGGGGACCGTGACTCGTTCGGCCGGGACCGTGAGCCGCTCGGCCGGGACGACGAGCCGGTCGGCCGGGAAGGCGAGTCGCTCCGCCGTGAGGGCAAGTTGCTCGGGCCGGGGTTGTGAGTCGTTCGGCCGGGACCGTGGGGCGTTCGGCCACGGTTATTCCGGCCGAGGTTGCGCGTCGCTCCGCGGGGACCGTGAGTCGCTGGGCCGGGGCGGCGAGCCGCTCGGGCGCGCGGACGGGTGCTCAGGCCACGGCCGCGAGCCGCTCCGACGGGACCCGGCGGGGCGGCACCACGCTGCCGTCCGGGTGCAGCTCGCCGCTGTCGTCGAACACGATCGAGCCGTCGCACAGCAGGGTCCAGCCCTGCTCGGGGTGGGCCGCCACCGGGTGCGGGGCGGTGAGGTCCGGTGCGGGACACGAGAAAGAGTGGGAGCACACGGCGCACCTCCACGAGCGATCCGACGGGCGGCTGCCTTCCGGGGCCACCCCCGTATGAACCGACCATGCTCCCGCCGTGGGCGGACCGGAACCGCTCGCCGTGAAGCGTGACAACACCCGGACAACTCCCGGACGGTTCGATGACGCGCCACCAATGGAGTGACGGTCACGCCCACCGGCACGGCCGCCCGGTACGAGTGGAGCCCCCACCCCACGGAACCGGGAGGCAGACCATGCCCGTACGCCCCGCCCTCGCCTCGGCCCTCGGCGCCGCAGCCCTGCTGCTGTGCGCCGTGCCGGCCGGCGCGGACCCCGCCGAGACCGTCACGGTCGACGCCACCGGCCGGATCGCCGCCGACGGCACGATCACCCTGTCGGGCACCTACCGCTGCGCCGGCAGCACCGGCCAGGTCTTCGTCGGCTCCTCGGTCAGCCAGGGCGACCACAGTGTGCAGTACGGCATCGGCGGCACCGTCGCCCGGTGCGACGGCGCCGAACACCGCTGGCAGAACTCCGGCAAGACCGCGCCGGCCTCCTTCAAGGCGGGCGCGGCCCATGTGGAGGCCACGCTGGTGGAGCTGCGCCCCACGGGCATCGCCCCGCTGCCGGCGTTCCACGCGGTCGCCGAGCAGGACATCACTCTCACCAAGAAGTGAGCGGCCGGCGCGCGCCGGGCGACCCGGAGGGAAACGGGCGCCCCGGGTGGGGGCCGGTCGTCAGGCGCGCTGCCAGCTGTGCGGGGCGTGGAAGACGTGCGGGCGCCAGGACGTGGTGCCGGGGGACGAGGGCTGCGCACCGGCTTTGGCGAGGGCGCCGCGGCTGAGCAGCAGTACCGCGAGGGCGGCCAGCTCCTCGTCGCCGGCCCGGCCCTTCTCGACGCGGATCGGGGCGATGGGGGCGGTGGGGGCGGGCGTGGGAAACACGGACATGGGGACCTCCGTCACTGAGGGGGATTGCCGTGCTTGCGGGCGGGGCGCTCCGCGTGCTTCGAGCGGAGCACGGCGAGGGCCCGGATCAGCACCTCGCGGGTCTCGGCGGGGTCGATGACGTCGTCCACGAGGCCGCGTTCGGCCGCGTAGTACGGATGCATCAGTTCGGCCCTGTACTCCTTCACCAGCTCGGCGCGCTTCGCCTCGGGGTCGCCGGCCTCGGCGATCCGGCGGCGGAAGATGACGTTGGCGGCGCCTTCCGCGCCCATCACGGCGATCTCGTTCGTTGGCCAGGCGTAGGTGAGGTCGGCGCCGATCGACTGGGAGTCCATGACGATGTAGGCACCTCCGTACGCCTTGCGCAGGATCAGGGAGATGCGCGGCACGGTCGCGTTGCAGTAGGCGTACAGCAGCTTCGCGCCGTGCCGGATGATGCCTCCGTGCTCCTGGCCGACGCCCGGCAGGAAGCCCGGCACGTCGAGCAGCGTGACCAGCGGAATGCTGAACGCGTCGCACATCTGCACAAAGCGCGCGGCCTTCTCGGACGCCTCGATGTCCAGCACGCCGGCCAGGGTCTGCGGCTGGTTGGCGACGATCCCGACCACCTGGCCGTCCAGCCGGGCCAGGGCGCAGATGATGTTCCGCGCCCAGCGCTGGTGCACCTCCAGGTACTCGCCGTCGTCGACGATCTCCTCGATGACCTTGGCCATGTCGTACGGCCGGTTGCCGTCGGCCGGGACCAGGTCGAGGAGGACGTCGCCGCGGCGGTCCACCGGGTCCGCGCAGGGCACCGCCGGCGGGGTCTCCCGGTTGTTGCCGGGCAGCAGGGAGAGCAGGTACCGGACCTCCTCCAGGCAGGCCTCCTCGTCGTCGTACGCGAAGTGGCAGACGCCGGAGGTCTCGGCGTGGACGTCGGCGCCGCCGAGCCCGTTCTGGGTGATCTCCTCGCCCGTCACGGCCTTGACCACGTCCGGGCCGGTGATGAACATCTGCGAGGTCTCGCGGACCATGAAGACGAAGTCGGTGAGGGCGGGGCTGTAGGCCGCGCCGCCCGCGCACGGGCCCAGCATCACGGAGATCTGCGGGATCACCCCGGACGCGGCCGTGTTCCGGCGGAAGATGCCGCCGTACCCGGCCAGCGCGGTCACGCCCTCCTGGATGCGGGCGCCCGCGCCGTCGTTGAGGGAGACCAGGGGGGCACCGGCCGCGATGGCCATGTCCATGATCTTGTGGATCTTGGTGGCGTGGGCCTCGCCCAGCGCGCCGCCGAAGATCCGGAAGTCGTGGGCGTAGACGAAGACCGTGCGGCCCTCGACCGTGCCCCAGCCGGTGACCACACCGTCGGTGTACGGCTTCCTGGCCTCCAGGCCGAAGCCGGTCGCGCGGTGCCGGCGCAGCTGCTCGACCTCCTGGAAGGATCCCGGGTCCAGGAGCAGCTCGATCCGCTCCCGCACGGTGAGCTTGCCCTTGGCCCGCTGGGCGGCGGTCGCCTTCTCACCGGGGCCGGCGAGCACGCGGGCGCGTATCCCGGCCAGTTCCGCGACGTGCGACTTCATCTCGGACGTGCCTCCCCGTGAGGTGACGTGACATCGGACGGCGCCCGCGCGGGCCGCCGGGCCGGGGTGCGCGGGCACGATCGTGGCAGCGCGGGCTGACCGGGTGCTGACGGACCGCTTACGGGGCCGGCGGTCATACCGGCGTCAGCAGCGAGGGAACGCGCGGGTCGCCGGTGAGGGCAGGGTCGTGGGCGAGGATCGCGCTCTCGACCTTGCGCAGCGCGGGGGAGGGCTGGATGCCGAGCTCGTCGTCGAGATGGCGGCGCATGCGGTGGAAGACGTCGAGCGCGTCGGCCTGCCGGCCCGAGCCGTACAGGGCGATCATCAGCTGCTCGCAGAAGCGCTCGCGCAGCGGGTGGTTCGAGTGTGCCTCGGCCAGTTCGGCGAGCACGGCCGCGTGCCGGCCGAGCCGCAGCTCGGCGTCGAAGCGCAGCTCCATGGCCCGCATCCGGTACTCCTCGTACCGGGCGCCGGCCAGCTGGCTCAGGGTGCCCCCGGCGAACCCGCCGAAGACGGGCCCGCGCCACAGGGACAGCGCCTCCCCGAGCAGCCGGGCGGTGCGCGCCGCGTCGTCCGGCGAGGCGGACTCCGCCTGCCGCACGGCCCGCACGAACTCGGCCGCGTCCAGCTCGCCCTCGCCGACGCACAAGCGGTAACCGGCCGGATGGATCGTCACCCGGGAGGCCGGCCGGTCCGGCTCCAGCGCCCGGAGCCTGCGCCGCAGCCTGCTGATGTGCGCCTGCAGCGCGTTGGCCTGGTTGTCGGGTACGGCGTCCCCCCATATCTCCTCGGCCAGGCTCTCCCCGGACACCGGCCGGCCCTCGCTGACCTCCTGCGAGCCTCTTCCAGCCTGGCCCATGCCCCGCTCCTGCCCGTACGCTCCCCCGGACGCCTACGCCCGGCTGCGCGCAGAACCCCCGCTCAGGGTGCGCATACGCGGCGGCGAGGCATGGCTGGTGACCCGGCACGCGGACGTCCGGCAGGTGCTGAACGACAGCCGCTTCAGCGCCGACGACCAGCAGCCCGGCTTCCCGATCCGGATCCAGCTGCCGCCCGAGCCCGGCGTGATGTCCTTCAGCCGCATGGACGACCCCGAGCACGGCCGGCTGCGCCGGATGGCGATGACCGAGTTCACCGCCCGCCGCACCCGCGCCCTGCGCCCCGAGGTCGAACTCCTCGTGGAGCAGTTGCTGGACGAGCTGGCCGAGGGCCCCAACCCGGCCGACCTGGTGCCGAGTTTCGCCCTGCGGCTGCCCTCGCTGGTGATCGCCCGGATGCTCGGGGTGCCGGAGGACGACGAGGCGGACTTCACCGCGCAGAGCCAGGTGATCCTCTCCCAGGAGGCCGGGCCCGAGGAGACGTACGCGGCGTTCGTCGAGATGTCGCGGTTCCTGGACCGGCTGGTGGCCCAGCGCACCGCCGACCCGCAGGACGACCTGATCAGCCGGCTGGCCACGCGCTATGTAACGACCGGTCAGCTGACCCACCAGGGCCTCGTGGCCATGGCCCGGTTCTTCCTCGTCGCCGGGCACGAGACCACGGCCCACCAGATCAGCCTCAGCGTCCTCAGCCTGCTGCGCCACCCGGCCCAGCTGGCCGAACTCCGCGCCGACCCGGCCCTGTTCAAGCCGGCCGTCGAGGAGTTGCTGCGCTACTGGTCCATCTCGCAGGACAACCAGGTGCGGGCGGCCGTGGCCGACGTCGAGCTGAGCGGGGCGAGGATCCGCAAGGGGGACGGCGTGATCGTCGCGATCCCGGCCGCCAACCACGACGAGTCGGTCTACCCCGGCGCCGGCCGCCTCGACATCCACCGCGACGCCTCCGGCCACCTCGCCTTCGGCTTCGGCGCGCACCTGTGCCCCGGTGCCTCGCTGGCCCGCATGGAGTTGGAGGTGTGCCTGAGCGCGCTGTTCGCCCGCTTCCCGACGCTCCGTCTGGCCGTGCCGCCCGAGGAGGTCCGCTTCCGCGAGAACACGATCGTGTACGGCCTGGAGGAGCTGCCGGTCGCCTGGTGACGCCGCCGAACGGGCGGAGGCCGCCGAGGGGACCCGGCGGCCTCCGCCCGCGCGGGTCCCTCAGGAGACGGCGTGCGCGAGCCAGCGGTCCAGCAGGGCGCGGTCGCCGAGCACCGTCGCCCGTGGGCTCCGCGGCCGCAGCCGCCCCTTGACCACCAGCAGCAGGTCCGAGGGCGCGGCGATCACGGTAGCGTCGGCCGGAGCCCCGGCCGGTGCGTCCCGGACGACTCTCACGCCCTGCGCCGCGCACGTGATCAGCCAGTGGGCGGGTCCGCCGGGCACCGCACGGTCCGACCGGAAACTCAGGGTCTCGCCGCCGCGGGGCACCCGCGCGAACCGGGGCGAGAGGAACGGCCGGGCGGCCGGTTCCCCGAAGGCGCCGAGGCAGAAGTCGACGCAGTCCAGCGCGGCGTCCGCGTCCATCTCGAACGGCAGGCCGGCCGTCAGGACGGCGTCGGCCCGGTGCACGGCCGTCTCGTACAGCGCCCAGCGCAGCCAGAACCCCTTGTTCTGCCTGCCGTGCGGCGCCCAGAGCGGCACCTCGGGACCGACCCCGTCGAGCGCCGCGACCAATCGGTCCGCGCCCTCGGCGAGCAGCCGCGCCCGCCGGCCCGGGTCGGCCAGAGCGCCGGCCGGCCCGCGGGCGCCGAGCTCGACCACGCGCTCGGTCCAGCTCCTGCCGTCCTCCGGAGCGCAGGTCAGGTCGCCGGGCGGGAGGAACGCGGTGTTCCGGCCGGTCAGGATCGTGGTCGCCCAGTCGTGGCCCTGCCGGACGTGCCGCACCAGGTCGGCCAGCGTCCAGCCGGGGCACGTCGGCACCGGCTCGTCCGGCCCGATGCCGCGGGCCGCGTGCGCCAGCCGGGCTGCCTCACGGCGGAGTTCGGAGGTGTAGCGGGGCAGGGCAAGGCGCGGACGCGTGGGTGCGGTCATGGCTGTCTCACTCCGGTCGACGGGCCACAAAACGGTGCCATTCGACCCCGCACCGCTGATCGGGCGCTGACGCGCCCCTGATCACCGGGCGGCCTCACGGCGCGGGCCGGACCCGGCGTCAGCCGCGCGTCAGCGCCGTGACAGCGGCCCCCGGCACAGTGGAGATCACCGCGGGCCGGGCGCCCCCAGCCCGGTCCCGGCGGTCACGTCCGACGAGCGTCCGAGGAGAAGGAGTACGCCCGACATGGCAGACACCGCGGCCCCGGCTCCCACCCGGGCCCTCGTCCTGGGCAACCCCGCGTCCGGCAGCCACTCGCCCGAACTGGTCGAAGGGGTACGGCAGTTGTGCGCCTCGCACCTGGAGCGCACCGAGGTGCACCTCACCACCGGGCCGGGGGACGCCACGGTCGCCGTGCGCCGGGCACTGCAGCGGCCCGACGGCGCGCCGGACCTGATCGCGGTCATCGGCGGGGACGGCACCGTGCGGGAGGCCGTCCAGGGACTCGTGCCGGTCACCGGCGAGGCCACCCTGGCCGTGGTGCCCGGCGGCACCGGCAACTCCGGCTACAAGATGCTGTGGGGCGAGAGGCCCTGGAGCGAGTCCCTGAAGGCGGTTCTCACCGACTGCGGCGTCGGCGGCAGCGCCCGCCTCCGCCGCCTGGACCTGGCCCGCCTCGCCGAGACCCGCAACCTCGTCTACCTGGGCGCCTGTTCAGGCGTGATCGCCGACGCGCTGATCACCGCCCGGGAGCTGCCGCTGACCGGCCGGGAGCGCTACGCCCGCGCCTTCGCCGACACGGCCGCCGGCTACGAGCCGTACCCGGGCCGGGTCACCGTCGACGGCCGGGTGGTGCACGAGGGCCCCACGGTCCTCGCCAACGTCGGCGGCGGCCGGTACCGCGGCGGCCGGTTCCTGGTGCTGCCCGACTCGCTGCCCGACGACGGACTGCTCGACGTCTGCGTCATCGGCGGACAGGTCCCCGCGGCCGACGTGCCCCGACTGACCCTGGACGCCGCCCACATGACCCATCCGGCGACCGTGTACGCGCGCGGGCGCCGGATCACCGTCGAGCGGACCGACGGGTGCCGGCTGCCGCTGGAGCACGACGGCGAGTACCAGCACGGCATCGACGCCCGCGCCACCTTCGAGGTGCTGCCCGGAGCCCTCCCGGTGTGGGCGCCCGCCACCCCCTGATCCCCGTACACCGCCTGCGAAGCCATCCGACCCGAGAACCGACCGAGCAAGCGACCAAGGAGAACGCCCGCATGAGCGACCTGACCACCACCGTCACCCGTTACCTGGACATCTGGAACGAGGCGGACGCCGAGAAGCGCGCCGCGGCCATCGCCGAGCTGTTCACCGCCGACGCTCCGTACATCGACCCGCTCGCCGCGGTCCAGGGCCACGAGGGCTTCGGGGCCGTGGTGGCCGGTGCCCGCGACCAGTTCAAGGGCCTGCGGTTCGAGCTGCACGGCACCGTCGACGCCCACCACGACCAGGCCCGTTTCCAGTGGGGCCTGGTGACGGAGCCGGGCGCCGAGCCCATCGCCATCGGCTTCGACGTGATCGTCACCGACGGCGCGGGCCGGATCAAGGCCGTCTACGGCTTCCTGGACAAGGTCCCGGCCGCGTAACCGGCCCCATGCGCCGCGGGGGCACCGGATCGCCGGTGCTCCCGCGGCCGTGTGCCCACCCTCGACGCACGCACGCACGGCAAGGGAAGGTGACCGCCCCATGACCGCCGTCCTCGCGGAGAGCGTCGCCCGGGCGCTGTGCGCCGACTGGGCCGAGCAGGCCCACGCCCCGCGGCGGACCGCCCGCGGCCGCACCCGCGCGGACACGCCGCTGCGCGAACTGTCCCACTGGGCCGCGACCCTGCGCCCGCAGGCCGTTCCCTGCCGGGTGCTGAAGCTCGCCGCGAGCCAGGTGCTGTCCCAGATCGCCTCCATCCGGGCCGGACTGCGGCACCCGCTCGGCAGAAAGCTCGTGGCCGCCTTCGGGCACCCCATGCAGCGCGACCCGCGGCAGGCCGCCGGCGTCTTCGCCGCCCTCGGCTCCTGGCTCAACCTGGACGACACCGCCTACGCCGGTCACCTGTCGAATTCCACGGTCGCGGTCCCGCTGGGCTTCGCCCACGCCCGGCAGTTGGACGGTCTGTCGCTGCTCACCGCGGTGGTCGCGGCCAACGAGTGCGCGGCCCGCATCACCGCCTCCGCGACCCTCGGCCCCCTGCGCGGCCAGAGCGCCGTGCACACCCACCTGGCCGGTGCGGTCGCCGGCCGGCTGCACTGCGACCGGGCCCCGGCGAGCCTGTTCGAGAACGCCTTCGGGCTCGCCTTCGCCATGCCCAACTGGCCGCTCATGCGCGCCTTCCTGGCCAGCGACGCCCGCCTGTTCAACACCTTCACGCCGGTCCGTACGGCGATGGACGCCTGCGACGCGGCGTACGCCGGGCTGCGCGGGGCGCCGGACATCATGGAGCACCGCGACGGCTTCCTGGCCCGCTTCGCGACCGTGCCGCTGCCGCAGGCGGTGGCCAAGGGCCTCGGCCGGCGCTGGCACACCGACACCCTGTCGTTCAAGATGCACCCCGGCTGCCCCGGCATCGACGCCGCCGTGGACTGCGCGGCCGAGATCCACCGGGAGCTCGGTGCCGTACGGGCACGGGACGTGGCCGAGGTCGTCGTCGAGGCCTCGCTGTACACTCTGTTCGCGGGGGAGCGGGCCGCCCAGTACGTCACCGGGCCCGGCTCGCCGCTCGGCGCGCTGGTCCTGGACGTGCCCTACCCGGTCGCCACCACCCTGCTCACCGGCGAGTTCTCGGTGGACGACTTCTCCCCGCCGTACCTGGACGACCCAGACCGGTGGGCGCTGGCCAAGCGGGTGCGCCTGGCGCACGACACCGAGATGACCCGGGAACTCTTCCTGTCCGACGCGCCGTTCGGGGAGGCGGTGCGCGAGGCGGGGGAGCTGGCCGTGCCGTGGCTGCGCGGCTTCGGCGGGGACGAACTGGTGGACCTGGTGGGCGCGGTACGCGCCGACGACCGTGACTTCTCCCGGTCCACCAAGGCCACCGGCGCCCGGGTCACCGTGCGCCTGACGGACGGCCGTACGCTCTCGCGCACCCGGCTGATCCCCATCGGCGCGGCCGGCCCGGAGACCCGCGCGGGCCACGCCGACCTGGTGCGGGAGAAGTTCCTCTCGACGGGCGGCCCCCAGGAGGTCGCCGACACCGTGGACCGCCTGCACCGCATGCGTCCCCGAGCGGTACGCCGCTGGATTGAAACGGCGTTCCTGAACTGACGGCTGGACCAAACCGGCGCTCCTGGACTCACGGCGCCACCCAAGACACCGCCAACTGCCGCCGGCCCGCCGGGCCTCGACCCGTCCGGCGGCCGCCCCTGCGCCGAGGCGACTCCCGTGCATTCGGGCCCGCCCCGGCTGGTGGCCGCGCCTGCGCCGAACCTCCGCGCATCCGGGCCCGGCCCGCCTGGTGGCCGCTGTACGCCGGGGCAATCCCGGTGCACCCGTTCCGGTCCGTCTGGTGACCGCCCCTGCGCGGAACCCCTGCCCATCCGGGCCGGGTTCGCATGGGGCGAAGGGACTCCGGTGCACTCGGGCCTGGCCCGGCCGGTGGCCGCTCCCGCGCCGGGGCAACCCCGGTTCACCCGGGCCCGGCCCGGCGGAGCCGCTCCGTGTCGCCGAGGAAACCCCGTGGCCCGGCACCGTCGTCGCCCCGCAGGGTCCCGTGTCCGTCCGGCAGGACCTACGCGCGGTCGAGCCCCTCCTGCTCGCGCAACGGCGCCCCGCGACGGACCGCCGCTCCCCCCGCCGGACGGCGCAACGCGGCGACGAACTTGTAGCGCGAGCCCCGGTAGACCGAGCGCACCCACTCCACCGGGGTGCCCTGCGCGTCGCGTGAGTGCCGGGACAGGAGCAGCATCGGCAGGCCCACGTCGGTGGCGAGCAACTGCGCCTCACGCGGCGTCGACAGCGAGGTCTCGATGGTCTCGTCGGCCTCCGCCAGATGGACGCCGTACACCTCGGCGAGCGCCGTGTACAGCGACGGATACGTGGCCAGGGACCCGCGCAGGCCGGGGAACCGGCGCGCGGAGAGGTGGGTCGTCTCGATCGCCATGGGGGCGCCGCCGGCCAGCCGCAGCCGCTCGATGCGCAGCACCCGTTCGCCGATCCCGATGCCCAGTAAGCCCGCCAGCTTCTCGTCGGCGGGCACCTCCCCGAGGTCCAGCACCTGCGAGGCGGGCGTGAGCCCCTGGGCGCGCATGTCCTCCGTGTGCGACGTCAGCTGGAGCGTGCGGTACAGCTTGGGCTGGGCGACGAAGGTGCCCTTGCCCTGGATCCGGTCGAGACGGCCCTCGCCGACCAGTTCCTGGAGCGCCTGCCGGACGGTGGTCCGGGACGTGTCGAACCGGACGGCGAGCAGCCGTTCGGCCGGCATGGCCGAACCGGGCTGCAGCGCCTCGGTCATGGCGAGGAGCTGTTGCTTGATCCGGTAGTACTTCGGCACGCGCGCGGTGCGGCCGGGCGCCCCCCTGCGCGGCTGGGCGCTGCTGACGTCGGTGGTCATGCCTGCCTTCCCGGCTGTGTCGATGGGCTCCCGTTATAGCGACCAACTGCCCTATGGTCTAGTCCAAATGAACAGGACGGGTGAAAGGGTGCGGACGCGGACGGATGGGCGGAGGGATGTGCTCCGGTGACTTTCTCGTAACGGCCGGGACCGGCTTCCCGAACCACCCTTGACACCCCGAAAGGTCTAGGCCAAGCTCCACCGTACTGGTCTACACCATTAGTGGCCAGGTCCCGAGCCCTACGTGCAACAGCGTCGTACGCAGGTCACCGCCGAGGGCGTGGGGGGTTAGTGGCATCCCTGAGGAGGGTGGCGTGAAGCGCAAGCTTGCGGCCGCGATCGTGATCGCGGGCATGATGGTCTCCGTCTCGGCGTGTGGCGGGGACAAGGGCAGCGACAACGGCAAGGACGCGGGCCCGGCCGACTGGAAGGGCCAGACCCTGACCGTCTGGACCATGGACGGCTCCGCGCCGCCGCAGTGGACCAAGGACGTCCAGGCCGCCTTCGAGAAGAAGACCGGCGCCAAGGTGAAGTTCGAGATCCAGAAGTGGGACGGGATCCAGCAGAAGATCACCACCGCCCTGTCGGAGTCCAACCCGCCGGACGTCCTCGAGGTCGGCAACACCCAGACCCCGGCCTACGCGGCCACCGGCGGCCTCGCCGACCTCAGCGACGTCAAGCAGTCGATCGGCGCCGACTGGACCCCCTCGGTCTCCCAGTCCTCCGTCTACGACGGCAAGCAGTACGCGGCCCCCTGGTACTTCGCCAACCGCGTCGTCATCTACAACAAGGCGATCTGGGCCAAGGCCGGCATCAAGACCACCCCGAAGACCCGTGACGAGTTCTTCAAGGACCTGGAGGCCATCGGCAAGAAGACCGACGCCGAGCCGATCTACCTCCCCGGCCAGAACTGGTACTTCCTCGACGGCCTGATCATCGGCCAGGGCGGGGAACTGGTGAAGAAGCAGGGCGACAAGTACGTCTCCAACCTCGCCGACCCCAAGGTCACGGCCGCCATGGAGATCTACAAGAAGTACGCCTCCTACTCCAAGGCCCCCAAGGACAAGGACGAGGCCACCCCGCAGCAGGCCACCATCTTCGCCAAGGGCAAGACGGGCGCGATCATCGGCATGGGCTGGGAGGCCGGCACCGCCATCCAGGCCAACAAGTCCATCGAGAAGGACCTCGGCTACTTCACCATCCCCGGCGCGAGCGCCGACAAGCCCGAGGGCGTCTTCCTCGGCGGCTCCAACCTCGCCGTCGCGCAGAACAGCAAGAAGCAGTCGCTGGCCAAGGAGTTCCTGAAGGTCGCCCTCTCCGACCAGTACGAGGGCGAACTGGCCAAGCTCAACGGCGTCGTCCCGAACAAGTCGTCCCTGGAGAGCAACCTCAAGGGCAACGCCGCCGCCGAGGCCGCGGCTCCCGGCGCGGCGGCCGGCGGCACCACCCCGCTGATCCCGGAGTGGGCCGCGGTGGAGAACGCCCCGAACCCGATCAAGACGTACATGACGGCGGTCCTGAACGGCAAGGCCCCGGCGGCCGCCGCCAAGGACGTCGAGGGTGACATCAACAAGCGCCTGGCGCAGCAGAACTAGACCCGCGCCGGGGGCGTCGCACGGACGCCCCCGGCTCACCTGTGCCGTGCGCGTCCCTGCCGTGCGCGGGGCACACGCATTCGTACGGCCACGGAAGAGATGACGACATGTCAGTGCAGACCGAAGGCACGGACACGGCCGGGGAGCCCGCTGTCCGCAAGGCCCGGGTTCCGGCGCCGCCGCGAGGTGGGGACCGCACCTCCGGGTTCCCGGCCGGCCGCCGCGCCGTCGCCGCCCCCTACCTGCTCCTGCTGCCCGCGCTGGCGGCCACGCTGATCCTGCTGGGCTGGCCCCTGGTCAAGAACGGCATGCTGTCGTTCCAGAACCTCAACCCCCGGCAGCTCATCCAGCACCTCACCGAATGGAACGGCGTCGACAACTACAAGGAGGTCCTGACCGGTTCGGACTTCTGGAAGGTCGTCGAGCGCTCGCTCGTCTTCACCGCGGCCAACGTCGCCCTGATCATGGTGCTCGGCACCCTGATCGGGCTGCTGCTGGCCCGCCTCGGCAAGAAGATGCGGCTCACCCTGCTGGTGGGTCTCGTGCTCGCCTGGGCCATGCCCGTCATCGCGGCCACCACCGTCTACCAGTGGCTGTTCGCCCAGCGCTACGGCGTCGTCAACTGGGTGCTGGACAAGCTCGGCTGGCACTCCATGGCGGACCACAACTGGATGGGCACCCAGTTCTCCACCTTCGCCGTGATCACCCTGCTCATCGTGTGGATGTCGATCCCCTTCGTGGCGATCAACCTCTACGCCGCCACCACCACCATCCCCAGGGAACTGTACGAGGCCGCGTCCCTGGACGGCGCCGGCGCCTGGCAGAGCTTCTGCTCGGTGACCCTGCCCTTCCTCAGGCCGTTCCTGTACTCCACGACCTTCCTCGAGGTCATCTGGGTCTTCAAGGCGTTCCCGCAGGTCTTCGCGATGAACGAGGGCGGCCCCGACCGCCTCACCGAGACCCTGCCGGTCTACGCCTTCGTCGAGGGCGTCGGCAACCAGCACTTCGGGGTCGGCGCGGCGATCTCCTTCCTGACCATCCTGGTGCTGCTCGTCATGACCTCGTACTACCTGCGCATGGTGCTCAAGCAAGAGGAGGACGAGCTGTGAAGCGCTCGCTCTTCGGCCGTATCTGGCCCAACGCGACCGCCGTCGTCCTCTTCGTCGGCTTCGTGTTCCCCGTCTACTGGATGTTCGCCACGGCCTTCAAGCCCACCGGCGACATCATCGCCGACAACCCGGTGTGGCTCCCGACGAACGTCACCCTCGGCCACTTCAAGAAGGCGGTCGACGCCGACCACTTCTGGACGCTGGTCGGCAACTCCGTGACCGTCACGGTCTGTTCGGTGCTGTGCTCGCTCCTCATCGCCCTGTTCGCCGCCTTCGCCCTGGCGCGGATGCGGTTCCGGGGGCGGCGCGGGCTCGTCGTCACGTTCATGCTGGCGCAGATGGCCCCCTGGGAAGTCATGATCATCGCCATCTACATGATCGTGCGCGACAACGACATGCTGGACAGCCTCGTCCCGCTGACCGTCTTCTACACGATGATGGTGCTGCCCCTCACCATCCTGACGCTGCGCGGCTACATCGCCGCCGTGCCGAAGGAGCTGGAGGAGTCGGCGATGGTCGACGGCTGCACCCGCATGCAGGCCTTCCGCAAGGTGATCTTCCCGCTGCTGGCGCCCGGCCTCATGGCCACCTCGCTGTTCGGGTTCATCACCGCCTGGAACGAGTTCCCGCTCGTGCTGATCCTCAACAAGGACATCGAGAAGCAGACCCTGCCGCTGTGGCTGTCCCAGTTCCAGACCGCCTTCGGCGACGACTGGGGCGCCACGATGGCCGCCTCGTCCCTGTTCGCGCTGCCCATCCTGCTCCTCTTCATCTTCCTGCAACGCAAGGCCGTCAGCGGCCTGACCGACGGCGCCGTGAAGGGATGACCCCGCCGATGACCACACTCGCCACCGGCCCTCACACCCTCACCCGGGACGCTCTCGCGGTGCTGCAGCCGGGGTTCGACGGCACCACCGCGCCCGACTGGGTGCGCCGCCGCCTCGGTGAGGGCCTCGTCTCCGTCGCCCTGTTCGGCCGCAACGTCGTCACCGAGGAGCAGGTCACCGCCCTCACCGCCGCGCTGCGCGCCGAGCGCGACGACCTGCTGGTCGCCATCGACGAGGAGAGCGGCGACGTCACGCGTCTGGACGTGCGCACCGGCTCGTCCTTCCCCGGCAACCACGCCCTCGGCGCCGTCGACGACCCCGGCCTGACCCGGGCGGTCTCCCGTGAGCTGGGCCGGCGCCTGGCCGCCTGCGGCGTCAACTTCGACTGGGCGCCCTCCGCCGACGTCAACGCCAACCCCGACAACCCGGTCATCGGCGTCCGCTCCTTCGGCGCCGCCCCCGACCTGGTCGCCCGGCACACCGCCGCCTGGGTCGAGGGCCTGCAGTCCACCGGCGTCGCCGCCTGCACCAAGCACTTCCCCGGCCACGGCGACACCAACGTCGACTCCCACCACGCCGTGCCCCGCATCGACGTCGACGCCGACACCCTGCGCGAGCGGGAACTGCCGCCGTTCCGCGCGGCGATCGCCGCCGGCACCCGGGCCGTCATGAGCGCGCACATCCTCGTGCCCGCCCTCGACCCGGACCGACCGGGCACCCTGTCCCGCCGTATCCTCACCGACCTGCTGCGCGGCGAACTCGGCTACCAGGGCCTGATCGTCACCGACGGCATGGAGATGCGCGCGATAGCGGGCACCTACGGCCTGGAGCACGGCGTGGTCCTCGCGATCGCGGCCGGCGCCGACGCCATCTGCGTGGGCGGCGGGCTGAGCGACGAGGGCACCGTGCTCAGGCTGCGCGACGCGCTGGTGGCCGCCGTGCGCTCCGGCGAACTGCCCGAGGAACGACTCCGCGACGCGGCCGCCCGGGTGCGCGAGCTGGGCCGCTGGACCGCCGCCGCCCGCCGCGGCGCGGCCCACGCCGAGTCCGCGCCGGAGATCGGCCTGGTCGCGGCCCGCCGCGCGGTGACCGTGACCCGCTCCGGTACCGCCGCGCCGGTCACCGGGCCGGTGTACGTCGCCCGGTTCAACCCGGAGCCCAACATCGCCGTCGGCGACCAGACCCCCTGGGGCGTGGCCGAGGAACTCCAGCGGCTGCTGCCCGGCAGCACGTCGGGCTCCTTCACCGGCGCCGGCGCGGGCACCGCCGCACTCGCCGCCGCCCACGGGCGCAGGATCGTCGCCGTCGTCCGCGACGAGCACCGGCACCCCTGGATGCGCACAGCCGTCGACACCCTGCTCGCCGCGCGCCCCGACACCGTTGTCGTGGAGATGGGCCTGCCCCAGTCCCCGCCGCGCGGCGCCCTGCACATCGCCACCTACGGCGCCGCCCGCGTCTGCGGGGTGGCGGCGGCCGAGGCCGTCGCCACGGGCTGACCCAGCGCCTTCGCACCGGCCGCCCGCATCGCCGCGGGCGGCCGACCTCCTCGTTCCCGGAGAACCGGTGGCCTTCTCGCGCCCTGGCGCTTGCCACCGGCACATGTCCCACCGCCCGTCACCCCGGAGTGATCGCATGCCGACACCCGCCCCCCGCCTCCACCGAGCGGCGTCCGCCCGCCCCTACTTCAGCGCCGACGGCGAGACCTACCTCGCCCCGACCCCGCTGCGCCACCTCGAGAAGTCCAAGCCCCTCAGGGTGCTGTCCGAGGAGGACTTCGCGTTATGGCAGACGTACGGCTACGTCGTCGTCCGCGAGGCCATCACCCCCGGCGAGGCCAAGGCGCTGCTCGACTTCGCCTGGCGGTTCCAGGGCCTCGACCCCGACCGCCCCGAAACCTGGTACGAGGAACCGGAGTTCCGCTCCGAGCTGGACCGCCACCTGTACATCTACGGCTTCGTCGAGGCCTACCACCACCAGCTCCTGTGGGACAGCCGCCAGAAGCGGCGCGTCCACGACGCCTTCGTGGACGTCTGGGACTGCGAGGAGCTGTGGGTCACCCTGGACCGCCTCAACCTCAACCCGCCCAACGTCCGCACCCGTTCCCGCTCCCTGATCGAACCCACCGACGAGGGCTTCGACATCGAACTGCACTGGGACGTCGACACCACCCTCGCCGTCCTCCCGCAGCGCGTGCAGGGCATCATCGCGCTCACCGACACCCGCCCCGAGCTCGGCGGCTTCCAGTGCGCCCCGGAGCTCTTCCGCCGCTTCGAGGAGTGGCGCGTGGGCCGGCCACCGGGCCGCGACCCGTTCCGGCCGGGCACCGACCGCGCCGAGTTCCCGGTCGTCCGCCCCGACCTCCAGGCCGGCGACCTGCTGATCTTCAACGGGCTGCTGGCGCACGGCGTGGCGCCGAACCTCTCCGACAACGGTGTCCGAGCCGTCCAGTACCTGTCGATGATGCCCGCCCTGGAGGAGCACACCGCCCTGCGCGACTCCCGCGTGGAGTCCTGGCGGACCCTCGCCACCCCCGACTGGAACGCCACCCTGCTCGGCGACGCCCGCCGGCCGGAGGCCCTGCGGTACGGCCCCGCCGAACTGACCGCCCTCGGGCGCAAGCTGCTCGGCCTCGACTCCTGGGCCGCCGGGGAAGAGGCGCAGTGAACCGGATCTGCCTCTGCCTGCCCACCAACCGGGCCTGCACCGCCACCATCACGGCGGTCAACGACGAGGCCGCCCACGCCGCCCGGCGCTTCGGCGCCGACGTGCGGCTGCTGATCCTCGACTCGTGCGACGACGGCACCCGCGCCGAGCACGCCCGGGTCGTCGCCGAACTCCGCCCGGCGGCCGGCGTCACCGTGCACCACGTGGACGAGCTCGCCCAGCGCGTCTTCCTGCGCCGCACCATCGAGCGGGCCGGCGTGCCCGACCCCGACCGCCTCCTGCGCCTGATGCTCCCGCCCGCCGTCTCCTACGGCGCCTGCACCAACCGCGCCTTCCTGCTGGCCGCCGCCCTCGGCTGCCGCTCGGTGCACCGCAGGGACTCCGACAGCGCCTACCAACTGCACGCCGGACAGCCGGTGTTCCCCGTCCACCACGAACTTCCCTGGCTCGGCGCGCCCGCCGCCGAGGCCGCGGCGGCAGGCCTGCGCACCGACATCGGCGCGGCGCTGCTGGAGCGCCCGGTGTCGCTGGCCGGAGCCTCCATCATCGGCGAACTCTCGGTCGACATCGGCGAGATACGACGGCTGGACGAGGGCGTGTACCACGACGTCGTCGGCCTCTGGGCGCCCGGCGACTGGTCCGCGCAGCGCACACGCCGGCTGGTCGAGGAGTCCTTCACCGGCGCGGGCACCGCGCCCTTCACCGGCGACCGCTCGGCCCTGACCGTGGTCGACCCCATGCGCGTCGACATGTGCAACGTCGCCTTCGACCACGCGCTGTACGAGCGCGTCCCGCTGCCGCCCGCCACCGACACCATCGGCAGCGACTACTTCCTCCTCCACGTGGTCCACGACGCTGGCCTGCCCGGCATCCGGCACAACCGCCACATCGAGAACTTCCACACCCCCGAACGCCGCTCCATCACCGGCTTCCCCGCCTATCAACGGCGGTTCGTGAAGTTCCTGCTGTCCATGCTCCACTTCCGCCACGTCTACGAGCGCATGGCCGCCGAGGGCGCCGGGCTGCTGGACGAGCGGCACCGGGTGCGGGCCGACCGGATCGTGTCGTTCCTGCGCGAGAGCACCGGCCTGGACCGCACCGAGAACGTCTGGCGACTGGACCGGGTGGACACGGCGTACCGCAAACTGGGCGGCAGGTACGCGGCCTTCGCCGAGCAACTCGCTACGGAACGCGCCCGGTTACTGGACGAGGCCGCCTCGGACATGGAGGACTTCGCGTACCTCACCGAGAACTGGCCGGCACTCGTCGCGGCGGCCCGCACATGAGCGCCCGACAGGGGCGCGGGGAACCGCGCGGCCATCCGCACCAGGCCCGCAGCCGCCCGGCGACGGTGCCCGGCACTGCGACCGGCGCACTGGCCGAGGCGCTGGCCGCGGCCGAGACCGACCGCATCGTCTACGACCTCGCCGGCATCGCGCACCGGTACGACGCCTTGCTGACCGGGCTGCCGGGAACGGACATCCGCTTCGCCCTGAAGGCCTGCCCCGTGGACGACGTCCTGCGGACCCTCGCGGAGCGCGGCGCGGGATTCGACGCCGCCGGCCCCGCCGAAATCGCACAGGCGCTGAACGCCGGCGCCCCCGTCGCCAAGATCCATTACGGCAACACCGTCAAGTCCGACCAGGACATCGCCGGGGCCCACCGCCTGGGTGTGCGCACCTTCGCCACCGACAGCGTCGAGGACGTCACCGCGATCGCCCGGCACGCGCCCGGCGCGCGGGTGTTCTGCCGACTCGCCACCAGCGGGGAGGGCGCCCTGTGGGGCCTGAACCGCAAGTTCGGCTGCGCCCCCGAGGAGGTTGTCCGCGTGCTGGCGACGGCCCGCGCGGCGGGGCTCGTCCCGGCGGGCCTGTCCGTCCACGTCGGCTCGCAGCAGATGACCGGCGAGGCCTGGCAACAGGCACTCGACCTGCTCGCCGGCACCCTGACGGCGCTGGCCGGGCGGGGCATCGTGACCGACCACGTCAACCTCGGCGGCGGCCTGCCCGCGCTCGGCTACCGCGACCGCCGCGGCAACCCGCTCGACCCGCCCCTCGACAAGATCCTCACCGTGCTCCGCGAGGGCATGGAGCGCCTGCGCGCCCTCACCCCCGCACCACTCGCCTTCGTCATGGAACCGGGCCGTCATCTGGTCGCCGACCACGGCGCCGTCCGCGCCCACGTCCTGCGGCTGACCCGGCGCCGGCAGCCCGGCGGTGAGGACGCGCACTGGCTCTACCTGAGCTGCGGAAAGTTCAACGGCCTCTACGAGATGGACCAGTTGACGCACCGGATGGTCTTTCCGGGCCACCCCGACGCACGGGAGTACGTCCCGGCGATCGTCGCCGGCCCGACCTGCGACAGCGACGACGCCTACGGCGGCGGACGGCACCCGGTGCCCGTGCCCCGGGCCGTCACCTCCGGCGACCCGGTGTGGATCCTCTCCGCCGGCGCCTACGCCACCAGCTACACGACCCGGGGCTTCAACGGCATCCGCCCGCTGCCGTGCGTGTGCGTGCGCGGACCGGAAGGACGGCACTGACATGAGAGACGTCGTACGGGGGGTCACCGACGCCGACTGGCCCGAGATCGCGGCCCTGGAGGCGGAGGCGTACGCGGACACCTCGCTCGTCGAGGGCGAGGCCGCGCTGCGCTCCCGGGCGCCGGCCGGGACGTGCTTCGTCCTGGACCTCGGCGGCCGGGTCGCGGGCTACGTACTGGCCCTGCCCTACCCGATGCTGCACTGCCCCGAGCCGATGCGGGCCGAGCCGGCCGTGCACCGCTCGGCCAACCTCCATCTGCACGACCTCGTCGTCGCCACGCCCCTGCGGCGCAGGGGGCTCGGCACCCGCCTGGTCCGCCACCTGACGGACGTGGCCCGCGCCGGGGGCTTCGCGACCATGTCGCTGGTCGCGGTGGCCGGCCGGGAGACCTTCTGGCGGGCCAACGGCTACCGCCCCCGGCCCGAGGCGCCTGTGCCGGCCGGCTACGGCAGCGGTGCGGTGTACATGTCGGCGCGGCTCGCCGCGGCGCGGAAGGCGAGTTGATGCCCACACCCTCCTTCGCGCGCGCCAAGTGGTCGATCGCGGCCCTGTTCTGCTTCCTCGGCCTCCAGTACGGCACCTGGGTCTCCCGCCTCCCCGTGCTGAGGACCCGGCTGGACCTGGACGCCGGGGAAGTGGGCCTCCTCCTCATGGCCTGCGGTGCCGGTGCGGCGGCGGCCTTCCCGCTCGTCGCCGTCCTGATGCGCCGCCTCGGCCCCCGGAGGCTGTCCCTCGTCTCCGCCCTCGCCCTGATCGCCGTACTGGCGGCCCTGTCCGTGGTGCCCGACTATCCCCGCGCGCTGCTCGCCGTCTGCGCCGACGGGGTCGCGGTCGGCTGCCTGAACGTCGCCATGAACGCGCAGGGCGCCGCCCTGGAGACGGCGTACGGCCGCACGGCCATGGCCCAGTTGCACGCCACGTTCAGCGGCGGACTGTTCGCCGCCGCCCTGCTGGCCTCCGGCGTCACCACGCTGACCGCGTCCGTCCCGGCCCACTTCGCCGTGACCGGGGCCCTGTTGCTGCTCCTGCTGGTCTGCGCCCGCCCGGGCCTGCCGGCCCCTGCCGGTTCCGTGGCGCCGGACGGGCCGAAGCGGCGCCGCCGCCGGGCCCTGCCGGCCGGGACGACGCTGGTGATGGGCTGCGCCATGGCGTTCGGCACGATCACCGAGGGCGCCATGAACGACTGGTCGACGCTGTATTTGAAGGACGTCGTCAAGGCGTCCTCGGCGGTGGCCCCGCTGGGCATCGCGGTGGTCTCCGCGACGATGCTGCTGGCCCGCGTGTGCGCGGACCGCTGGCGCACCCGCTGGGGCGACGGCTGGGTGGTGCGGGCGGGCAGCGCCGTGGCCGGGCTCGGCCTGGCCCTCGCCCTGCTCGCCGGCGGGGTGGTCGCCACGCTGCTCGGCTTCGCGTGCGTCGGCCTCGGCGCCGCCGCCGTGACCCCGTGCGTGTACGTCGCCGCCGCCGAACGGGGCGCCGACGCGCTGGCGCTGGTCGCCGCGATGGGCACGACGGGACTGCTGGCGGGCCCGGCCCTCATCGGCTTCGTCGCGGACGCGGCGGGACTGACCCCGGGCATGGCGACGGTCGCGGCCTGCGCGCTGATCGTGACGCTGACCGCCACCTGGATCCCGTGGCGGCCCCGCGTGCCGTCCGCCGCCGGGTGACCCACCCGCCCGGCACTCACCGCCCGGATGCGTTGCCGGTCAGGACCCCGGACGCCGCTGCTCACCAACACGCCCCGGGACGCCGAGGAAGCCCCCCTGACGCCCGACCGCGGCCCCGGACGGCGGCCCGCGCGGGAGCCGGTAAAGTCGGGCGGGTACTGATCGGGCCTCCGCCGTGGCGGTCCCACCAGCGCCAGTACGTCCGCGGCCGTCGCCCGAAGTCAGTGGAGAGCAGGGTCATCAGCGCATGAGCAGGTACGGGTTTCTCGTCTCGCCCTCGCACAACCGGGTGTACGCCCAGACAGCTCCCGCGCTCGCCACGGCCGAGCTCGCGGTCTTCGGCGAGAGAGCCCTCGGCGGCACGGTCCGGGACATCGGGATCACCGAGATCGGCGGCCTGCCCTATGTCACCTTCACGGCCGACGAGCTGACCGAAACCGACCTCCGCCTGCTGTCGAACATGTCGTCCCTGTACGCGCTGTTCGCCCTGGAGTCCGACGACCTGCTGCGGCCCCTGGCCAAGCGCCCCGTCGACCTGTTCGGCAGCGACCTGCTCACCATCCAGAAGTACGCCGGGAAGACCAACGAGGACTTCACCCGGCTGCTGGTGAACGTGACCGCGCTGGCCACGGACACGCCGGCCGGCCTGGTCACGGGCGGCATGCGGCTCTTCGACCCGATGTGCGGCCGGGGCACCACCCTCAACCAGGCGATCATGTACGGCATGGACGCCGCCGGCCTCGACATCGACGCCAAGGACTTCGAGGCCTACTCGGGGTTCCTGCGGACGTGGCTGAAGAACAACCGGCTCAAGCACCGGGCGGAGACCGGCCCCGTCCGCCGCCAGAAGGCGACGCTGGGCCGACGGCTCCAGGTCAGCCTCGGGGCGTCCAAGGAGCTGTACCGGGAGGGCAGCACCATCGACGTCACGGTGGTCAACGCCGACACGCTCAGGAGCGGCGACTTCTTCCGCCGCGGCGAGTTCGACCTGATCGTCACCGACGCGCCCTACGGCGTCCAGCACGGCAGCCGGCCCCACGGCGGCGGCAACGCCGGCCGGCTGGCCCGCAGCCCCAGGGACCTGCTCGCCGCGGCCGTCCCGGTGTGGGAACCCCTGCTGCGGCGCGGCGGCGCCCTCGGCATCTCCTGGAACACCTTCGTGGCCGGCCGCGAGGAACTGGCCGACATCCTCGAGTCCAACGGCCTCACGGTCCACGCCTCCGAGCCGTACCTGGGCTTCGCCCACCGTGTGGACCAGGCGATCCGCCGCGACATCATCGTGGCCACGAAGAACTGACCCCGGGGGCCGAGGCCCTGCCCCGGGACGCGCCCGACGTCCGGGAAGGGACCGGCACCCGCGACGGCGTCACCGGGAGGGAACCTCCCGGGCGCCCGTAGGGCGGTCGGCGGCCGCCCGACGGGGCCCCCAAAGCCCCGTCCTCGCCGGGCAGGACGATGTGCGCGGTGCCGTTCGTCAGGTCGATGCGCGTCCGTGGCGGGGCGCCGTCGCCCACCTCGTCGCCCTGCAGTTCCTGCCGCTGCTGCTGTTTGACCTCGACCAGCTTGCTGCCGTGGCCGCCGTTTGGGCGGCGGCCCCTGGCGAAGGCGCGCGCCGCCAGCCCGAACAGCAGGCCGCCGAGGTTGAACCAGGGAACGGCACACCACGGGGGTGTGCCGTTTCCACGAGTACAAAGGCGGTCACGTCCGCCTGGCCGAGCACACCCGGCGGATGGCCGGCCTGCTCGCCGCGGAGGCCGCGGCGGCACTCACCGCTCGGACGCTCAGATGTCCCGGAAGATCTCGATCTGCGCCCCGATCGAGTTCAGCCGCTCGGCGAGGTCCTCGTACCCCCGGTTGATGACGTACACGTTGCGCAGCACCGACGTGCCCTCGGCCGCCATCATCGCCAGCAGGACGACCACGGCGGGGCGGAGGGCCGGCGGGCACATCATCTCGGCGGCGCGCCAGCGGGTCGGGCCCTCGACCAGCACCCGGTGCGGGTCGAGGAGCTGGAGGCGGCCGCCGAGGCGGTTGAGGTCCGTCAGGTAGATGGCGCGGTTGTCGTAGACCCAGTCGTGGATGAGTGTCTTGCCCTGCGCGGTGGCCGCGATCGCCGCGAAGAACGGGACGTTGTCGATGTTCAGGCCCGGGAAGGGCATGGGGTGGATCTTGTCGATCGGGGCCTCCAGCTTGGAGGGCCGGACGGTGAGGTCCACCAGGCGCGTACGGCCGTTGTCCGCGAAGTACTCGGGGCTGCGGTCGTGGTCGAGCCCCATCTCCTCCAGGACCGCCAACTCGATCTCCAGGAACTCGATCGGCACCCGGCGCACGGTCAGCTCGGACTCGGTCACCACGGCCGCGGCCAGCAGGCTCATCGCCTCGACCGGGTCCTCGGAGGGGGAGTAGTCGACGTCGACGTCGATGTTCGGCACGCCGTGCACGGTGAGCGTGGTGGTGCCGATGCCCTCCACCCGGACGCCGAGGGCCTCCAGGAAGAAGCACAGATCCTGGACCATGTAGTTGGAGGAGGCGTTGCGGATCACCGTCACGCCGTCGTGCCGGGCGGCGGCCAGCAGCGCGTTCTCGGTCACCGTGTCGCCGCGCTCGGTCAGCACGATCGGGCGGTCGGGGCGGACGGTGCGGTCCACCCGGGCGTGGTACTGGCCCTCGGTGGCCGCGATGTCCAGGCCGAACCGGCGCAGTGCGATCATGTGCGGCTCGATGGTCCGGGTGCCGAGGTCGCAGCCGCCGGCGTAGGGCAGCTTGAAGTGGTCCATGCGGTGCAGCAGCGGACCGAAGAACATGATGATCGAGCGGGTGCGTACGGCCGCATCGGCGTCGATCGCCGCCATCTCCAGCTCGGCGGGCGGCACCAGCTCCAGGTCGACGCCGTCGTTGATCCAGCGGGTGCGGACGCCGATGGAGTTCAGCACCTCCAGCAGGCGGTACACCTCCTCGATGCGCGCGACCCGGCGCAGCACCGTGCGCCCCTTGTTCAGCAGCGAGGCGCACAGCAGCGCCACGCAGGCGTTCTTGCTCGTCTTGACGTCGATGGCACCCGACAGCCGGCGCCCGCCGACGACCCGCAGATGCATCGGACCCGCGTAGCCCAGCGACACGATCTCGCTGTCCAGAGCCTCACCGATGCGGGCGATCATCTCAAGGCTGATGTTCTGGTTGCCCCGCTCGATGCGGTTGACCGCGCTCTGACTGGTGCCCAGCGCCTCCGCGAGCTGCGTCTGTGTCCAGCCACGGTGCTGCCGGGCGTCACGGATGAGCTTGCCGATGCGTACGAGGTAGTCGTCTGCCATGAGGCTGAGGTTATCTCAGATATGAGATGGCGCCCGTCGAGGGGTCCGATCGCGTGATGCCGCGTCGGCGACCTGCGGCTTTCCCGGGCACTTTCCCGGGATGCGGCGCCCGGGGCGGATGTGGCCCGGTAGCCGGCTCCTGCCGCCGGCTCTCCGTCCCGGTGTCCCGTTCCGCACGGGCGTCGGCCCGCTGTGAGGAAAACCGCGCGGCCCGGCCGGTGACCTCTTGCAGCGAAGGTTGAGCATTGTCACCGAAGTTTGAGCGGCAGGATTGGAAGGGCATTTGAGCCTCCCCTCGTAACGTGGAGACCGTGACCGGAGGGATAGTTGAGGGTCGTGGGATCCAGGAAGCGCATCTACAACGCGGAGTTCCGCGAGGGGGCGGTACGGATCGTGACGGAGACCGGGAAGCCGATTCCGGAGGTGGCCGAGGAGCTCGGTGTGCATCCGGGGACGCTGCACAGCTGGGTGTCGCGGGCCAAGCGCAACGGCTCGCCGTCGTCGGACACGCCCGTCCAGGCGTCGGCGGGGGCAGGCTCGGGTGGCCGGTTGCGGGAGGGTGAGCGGGCCGAGCTGGAGCGGCTGCGGGCCGAGGCCCGGGAGAAGGACAAGCGCATCCGCGAGCTGGAGATGGAGCGTGGTGTGTGCAAGCGATTCGTGGCCTTGTGGGTGAAGTAGCTGACGCGGACCCGGCCGTGGCGGTCAGGGTGATCAGCAGCTGCAAGGCCGAGCAGAAGATTCCGCACCGCATCGGCTGCCGGGCGCTGGGCGTGTCCGAGTCCTGGTTCTACAAGTGGCGCGATCGTGAACCGACCGCGCGGGAGGTGCGCCGGCAGCGCCTGGCGGAGGAGATCGAGGAGGTCTTCCACTGGTCCGGGGGCGCCTACGGCTCGCCGAAGGTGTTCATCGAGCTGGTCCGGCGCGGCTGGCGGGTCTCGGTGAACACGGTCGCGAAGCTGATGGCCGAGCTGGGTCTGGCCGGACGCGAGATCCGGCGTCGCCGGTCGCTGACGAAGCCGGGCAAGCGGCCCGCAGCCCCGGACTTCGTGCGCCGGGACTTCACCGCCGAGGAGCCCGACCTCGTCTGGGCGGGCGATATGACGGAGATCGACACGGGCGAGGGCAAGCTCTACCTGGCCACCGTCATTGATCTGTTCTCCCGTCGTCTGCTCGGTTACGCGATGGCCGACCGGCACGACGCGGAACTCGTGATGGCCTCACTCAACATGGCCGCGGCCACCCGCGGCGGTGACGTCCGCGGCGTGATCATGCATATGGACAGGGGCAGCGAGTACACCTCGCGGCGCTTCAAGCGAGCCTGCCGCCGACTCGGCATCGTGCAGTCCATGGGCCGGGTTGGATCTTGTTTCGACAACGCCGTGAGCGAGGCGTTCAACAGCATCGTCAAGGTCGAGTACGTCCACCGGCACACCTTCCACACCCGCACCGAGGCCCGGATCAGGATCGCCACCTGGATCACCAACTTCTACAACGCCAGGCGGCTACACAGCGTGTGCGGGTTCAGAAGCCCGATCGACTACGAACGTGACTACCGGGCCACCCTCGCCGAGGGACTGGCCGCATAGATCGTCTCCACGGTTCGAGGGGATTGACAGAGTGACACCGGCACCGCGAGGGGTCACGGTCGGCTCGGTTCCTGCCCCGCTTGGGGAGGGCATCCACGTCGTCACGGCCCACAACCCTGGTGGCCGCCTCGCGTCCCGGGTGGAGAACGATGGCGCCCACCAAGACCTTCTCGGACGGCCGCGCCGACGGGGACTTCGATGGTGGCCGGCTGTAGGCGGTGACATGGAAGGCCGCCACACCGAGGAGAGTGCAGCGATTGTCGGCCTGAGTGACCACGAAGCATGCGCACTGGGTCGGCATTTCGGTCAGGACGCGGTGTTTGCCAGGTCGGCAGCGACATGGAGGCTGCTTTCCTGCTTCGAAGCCGAAGAGGCACGGTGCGGCTGGCAGGCAACCAAGCGGTCCCAGCGGGACTAAGGATCCATCTTCGAGCCGTCCTGAAGCCGTCGGAGCCGGGGCGGAAGGCCTTCGCTCGGTCGCGTCAGCATCGGTGACGGTCAGGGCGCCCCGCATCGGATCGTCCACCTGGCGCCCTTGAAGGGGGAGTGCCGTACGTCAGGCCGCATGCATGTTGGAGAACTCATGTTTCGTGATCGGGGTCACGCACCACCATGAACCTGTTGCCTTCCGGATCCGTCATCAGCGCTTCTATGGGATCGTGGAGTTCCACCAGTGAGGCACCTTTGGCGATCAGCGTCTGCACCTGTTCGGCGACCGTGCCGGTGAGGACCGTGACGACCGGCAGCACGGCCGGAGATTCAGCTTTGCCGACGGTGTATGCGCCGTGACCCGGGATGCTGCCCCAGAACCTAATCATTTTCTCTGGGTCTACGGCTTCAAAATGAACGTGCATGCCTGTCTCACTTTCATCTGTACGACCGACCGAAACCGAAAACGGCCTGCCGAATCTATCCGGCAGGCCGTCACGGGTCGATTCAGCAGTCGATCACGGTGTTGTGCGAGTCGGCGATGCCGGGTTCGCTGAAGCGTCCGTGGTACTCGACCTGGAGGGTCACCTGGGTGTTGTACGTCTCCTTGTGGCCATCATGCACGCACTTGAGACCCGGGGTGGTGTAGCGCCCGCTGCACTTCGTCCACCCGCTGTCCTTGTGCTTCACCGCGTGCCAGTGCCCGTCGTAGGCTTCGAGCCGCTGAAGATCGACCTGGGCCCGGCATTTGTCGGGCGCCGGAGTCGAGCAACCCGTGTAGTGGCCCTGGGCGAACAGCGGGCCGTTATGGGTGACCTGGAACGGCTTCTCGCCCTGGAACGTGCACCACACGGCTACGTCAGTAGGGCTCTTCGCGACGGCCCTTCCCGTGCTGCTGATCGGAGCTGCCGCAGCTGACGCCGTGGCAGCCGGCACCAGCAAGGCCCCCGCCGCAAGAAGCGGGACGACAAAACGTGCCTTCACTCTTCCCCCAAAGAAAAATCGAACGTGTGTCGCGCCACCGACCACCCTCATGGGTTCACGTTCGCCCCACAAGATCCGTGGCACGAACTTTCCGTTGTTTGTCCGGTTTCCAGTCGTGGAATCGGTCGTTCCCTCCCATCCGCAGGCAGTGGGCCGGTAGAAAACAACCAAGCCCCCGCCGACCTGGAGGCTGACAGGGTCTGTTTCGTACGGTTTGGTGAGGAAGTTGGGACGCCCAGAGCCCGGCGATCCGAACGTTCTTAAGCATTAGCCTTGATCATCTGGCACCGCGTCCGTCGTTTCCACTCGGGAATGCCATCTACGGGCCGGCGCGCCTGTGCTGCCGTGTGACCCGTTGCTTACCTAGTGCAGCGCCGCATTGATCTTGCGAGGGTCATGCGGCTTTGAGTGGGGTGCCGTCGTAGGTCCAGCGGAACGGGTGGGCCTCGTCGTTGTAGGCGAGGGTGAAGTCGCGGATCTGGTCGATGAGGTCCTGGCGCGAGGTGAACTCACCGCGTCGCAGAAGTCGGCGTGCCAGGATCGAAAAGAAGATCTCGATCTGGTTGAGCCACGAGGCGTGTTTGGGTGTGTGGTGGACGGTGAATCGTGGGTGCGCCGCCAGCCAGGCTCGGGTCGCCTTCGAGACATGGGACGACCCGTTGTCGAGGACAAGGTGGATGGTTATGCCCGGGCCGATGCTGTGGTCCAGCAGGCGCAGGAAGCGGATGAAGGCGGCCGAGTCGTTGCGGGTGATGTCCTCGACCAGGACCTGCCCGGTGTGCACGTCCAGGGCCGCGACGATGGAGGCGGTGCCGTGCCTGCGGTACTCGAACTCGCGCCGCTCGATTCGGCCGGGGCCGGCCGGCCGGGTCGGATGGCGCCGGGAGCGAGCCTGCATCGCGGTCTTCTCGTCCACGCTGAGCACCACCGAGTGGGGCGGGCGGTGCAGGTCAGTCCGTGAAGGACCTCGAGGATGTGCCCCTCCCACCACAGGGCCTTTTCCCGAGCGTGTTCAGGAAGCGCCTCCAGGAGTGACACCGGCGGCAGCGGCATCCGCACGAGGGGCTGTCGAGCACCTCAAAGTCCTCGTCGCCCAGCAGCACCACGAGCGGAACCTCCTGCGGCGAGCCGCCCTCGGCGGTCAGCGTCACTGCCCGGGCCGATACGGCGACCACCGCCCGAACCTGCCCGGCGAACCGCACCCGCTCGCCCACCGCGATCGCGGCTGGCCTCGACAGCCTGGGCATCTGGCTCCCCTCATTGTGTGTGCCCGGTCTTGGACGCAACGGCAGGCCGTGACCGCGACCCTCCTGCTCCGAACCCTCGGCGGTCCCATCGGACGCGTGCACCACTGTTCCCCTGTCCAGCAGGGCCCCATCAAGGTCAGCGCGTAGCGCCCCAGTCCAGAGCAGGTGGAACAACACCGGCAAAATCCGCAGTACGTCCCCGGCTTCCTCGGCTCCCGCCCGCAGTGGGCGCGGCTGCCGGAAGACCTCTGCCAGGCGCTCGGCGACGTCCGTTTCATGGCCGCACCGACGGTGCCGGTAACGGGCCAGCCATCGCAAGTTGGCCATGAACACCGGGTCAGGGAGGCCGACGTGCAAGAATTCCCAGCCGACCGCCGAACATGCCTGCTTGGTTGCGGTGAATGCCTGTGCGGTCCACTCGTCGACCTGGTCCTCGGCGCGAACGTCGACCACCCGGGCACGGCCGTCAGCGAGCCGTACGAAGTAGTCAGGGGCATGCCGCCGCCGCTCGCTTCCGTCGCGCCAGTGCAACCAGAACGGCTGGGAGGCGATCCCCACCACGTCCGGGGCATAGTCGAGCAGGATCAGGCGGTCTCGCTCCAGCCACGACTCGTAACCCACATGGCCGCCGGTGGTCACCGCGTAGTACCGGCCGGGGAAACTGCGGTCGCCCTTGTTCCAGCGGAACCCACGTACCGGCGGCACATCCTCGAACTGGACGCACCACCCGGCACCCAGCGCGGTGCGACGACGCTGTCCGCCATCGAAGAAGTCCAGATCGAATGCGCTGAGCACGGTGTCGCCGTACGCGCGTAACGGATCCCCCACCGTCTCCCCAGACAGCCAGACATCAACGACCACTCAACCTTCGCTGACAATACCCAGCGGTCGTCAACCTTCGCTGACAATGCTCAATCTTCGCTGCAACAGAACACCCGGCCGGGCCCGGCATGACCAGTCGGCGGCCATGTACTAGAGTTATCTCGACATCGAGATATCTGCCGAGGCGCACCGCAGCCGCCACCCAAGTAAGGGTTGCCTGACTTAGCCTTACCTCAGCGGTTCGGCCCAGCCGGCGTGGCGGCACGATTGACGGTGGTACGCGCACATCAATGAAGGAGACTGTCGTGTCGGCGAACAGCTTCGACGCCCGCAGCACGCTGCAGGTGGGCGACGAGTCGTACGAGATCTTCCGGCTGGACAAGGTGGAGGGCTCCGCTCGCCTGCCGTACAGCCTCAAGGTCCTGCTGGAGAACCTGCTCCGCACGGAGGACGGCGCGAACATCACCGCCGACCACATCCGCGCCCTCGGCACCTGGGACTCCCAGGCCCAGCCGTCCCAGGAGATCCAGTTCACGCCGGCTCGCGTGATCATGCAGGACTTCACCGGCGTGCCCTGTGTCGTGGACCTCGCGACCATGCGTGAGGCCGTCAAGGAGCTCGGCGGCGACCCCGCCAAGATCAACCCGCTGGCCCCGGCCGAGCTGGTCATCGACCACTCCGTCATCGCCGACAAGTTCGGCACCAGCGACGCCTTCAAGCAGAACGTCGAGCTGGAGTACGGCCGCAACCGCGAGCGCTACCAGTTCCTGCGCTGGGGCCAGACCGCCTTCGACGAGTTCAAGGTCGTCCCGCCCGGCACCGGCATCGTCCACCAGGTGAACATCGAGCACCTGGCCCGCGTCGTGATGGTCCGCGACGGCAAGGCCTACCCGGACACCCTGGTCGGCACCGACTCGCACACCACGATGGTCAACGGCCTCGGCGTCCTCGGCTGGGGCGTCGGCGGCATCGAGGCCGAGGCCGCCATGCTCGGCCAGCCGGTCTCCATGCTCATCCCGCGCGTCGTCGGCTTCAAGCTCACCGGCGAGCTGCAGCCCGGCACCACCGCCACCGACCTCGTGCTCACCATCACCGAGATGCTCCGCAAACACGGTGTGGTCGGCAAGTTCGTCGAGTTCTACGGCGAGGGTGTGGCGGCCACGAGCCTCGCCAACCGCGCCACCATCGGCAACATGTCGCCGGAGTTCGGCTCCACCGCCGCGATCTTCCCGATCGACGACGAGACCCTGAACTACCTGCGCCTGACCGGCCGCTCCGACCAGCAGGTCGCGCTCGTCGAGGCCTACGCCAAGGCGCAGGGCCTGTGGCTGGACCCGAAGGCCGAGCCGGACTTCTCCGAGAAGCTCGAGCTGGACCTGTCCACGGTCGTCCCGTCGATCGCCGGCCCGAAGCGCCCGCAGGACCGCATCGTCCTCGCCGAGGCCGCCCAGCAGTTCGCCAAGGACGTCCTCAACTACGTCGAGGCCCCCGCCGCCCAGGAGCCGGCCGCCGCCGCCTCCGTGGTCGACGAGGCGAGCGCCGAGTCCTTCCCGGCCTCCGACGCCCCGGCCTACGCCCACGAGGAGAACGGTGCCGGCGCCCCGCAGCACGGGCAGGGCACCGGTGCCGTACCGTCCCACCCGGTCACCGTGACCGCCGCCGACGGCACGTCGTACGAGCTGGACCACGGCGCGGTGACCGTCGCGGCCATCACGTCCTGCACCAACACCTCCAACCCGTACGTCATGATCGGCGCCGCCCTGGTCGCCAAGAAGGCGGTCGAGAAGGGCCTGACCCGCAAGCCGTGGGTCAAGTCCACCCTCGCCCCGGGCTCCAAGGTCGTCACCGACTACTTCGAGAAGGCCGGCCTCACCCCGTACCTGGACAAGCTGGGCTTCAACCTGGTCGGCTACGGCTGCACCACCTGCATCGGCAACTCCGGCCCGCTGCCGGAGGAGGTCTCCAAGGCGGTCAACGACAACGACCTCGCCGTCGTGTCGGTCCTGTCCGGCAACCGGAACTTCGAGGGCCGCATCAACCCCGACGTCAAGATGAACTACCTGGCGTCCCCGCCGCTGGTCGTCGCATACGCCATCGCGGGCTCGATGAAGGTGGACATCACCCGCGAGGCCCTGGGCACCGACCAGGACGGCAACCCGGTCTACCTGAAGGACATCTGGCCGAGCGAGGCCGAGGTGAACGACGTCGTCGCGAACGCCATCGGCGAGGACATGTTCTCCAAGTCCTACAGCGACGTCTTCGCGGGCGACGCCCAGTGGCAGTCCCTCCCGGTCCCGACCGGCAACACCTTCGAGTGGGACCCGCAGTCCACCTACGTGCGCAAGCCCCCGTACTTCGAGGGCATGGGCATGGAGCCGGCCCCGGTCGAGGACATCACCGGCGCCCGGGTGCTGGCCAAGCTCGGCGACTCGGTCACCACCGACCACATCTCCCCGGCCGGCGCCATCAAGGCGGACACCCCGGCCGGCAAGTACCTCACCGAGCACGGTGTGGCGCGTCGTGACTTCAACTCCTACGGCTCCCGCCGCGGCAACCACGAGGTCATGATCCGCGGCACGTTCGCCAACATCCGCCTGCGCAACCAGATCGCGCCGGGCACCGAGGGCGGCTACACCCGCGACTTCACGCAGGAGGGCGGCCCGGTCTCCTTCATCTACGACGCCTCGCAGAACTACCAGGCCGCCGGCATCCCGCTGGTCGTCCTGGCCGGCAAGGAGTACGGCTCCGGCTCGTCCCGCGACTGGGCGGCCAAGGGCACCGCGCTGCTCGGCGTGAAGGCCGTCATCGCCGAGTCGTACGAGCGCATCCACCGCTCGAACCTCATCGGCATGGGCGTCCTGCCGCTGCAGTTCCCGGAGGGCCAGTCCGCCGAGTCCCTCGGCCTGACCGGCGAGGAGACCTTCTCCGTCTCCGGCGTGACCGCGCTGAACGACGGCAGCACGCCGCGCACGGTCAAGGTCACCACCGACAGCGGTGTCGAGTTCGACGCGGTCGTCCGCATCGACACCCCCGGTGAGGCCGACTACTACCGCAACGGCGGCATCATGCAGTACGTGCTGCGCAGCCTGATCCGCAAGTAACCCCTGCGGCAGGCCGTTCGAGGGCCGCACCCCCGGTGCCGGGGGCGCGGCCCTTCGCAGTACCCGGCGCCTTCCGTCCCCGGCCGGCGCTGTCCCGGCCTGCCGGGCCGGCCGGAGGTCACAGGCCCAGCGACAGATCCGGGAACTGCTGACGCAGGGGCATCTCGGCCCAGATGACCTTGCCCTGCGGGGAGTACCTGGTGCCCCAGCGCTCGGTCATCTGCTGCACCAGGAACAGGCCGCGGCCGCCCTCGTCGGTCGTCCCGGCGTACCGCAGATGCGGCGAGGTGCTGCTGCCGTCGGCCACCTCGATGATGAGCGTGCGGTCACGGATCAGGCGCAGATGGATGGGGTCGGTGCCGTAGCGGATGGCGTTGGTGACGAGCTCGCTCAGCACCAGTTCCATGCCGAAGCCCAGCTCGGCCAGGCCCCACTCCTCCAGCCTCTCGGACACGGCCAGGCGCATCCCCGACACCGCGGCCGGATCGCGGGGCACGTCCCATTCGGCGATCTGCGCGGGCGTGAGCGCGCGCGTGCGCGCGACGAGCAGCGCGACGTCGTCCTTGGGACCGTGGGGGAGCAGCTCGTCCAGCACCGCCTGGCAGCTCGCGTCCGGCGACCGGTCGGGATGGCCGGCCAGCGCCTGGCGCAGCAGCTCCATGCCCTCGTCGAGATCGCGGCGGCGGTCCTCGATGAGGCCGTCGGTGTACAGCACGAGCTGCGTGCCCTCGGGGATCTCCAGCTCGGCCGTCTGGAACGGCATGCCGCCGAGTCCGAGCGGCGGCCCGGCCGGCAGGTCGGGGAAGGTGACGCTGCCGTCGGGGTGGACCAGCGCGGGCGCCAGGTGTCCCGCGCGGGCCATGGCGCAGCGGCGCGTCACGGGGTCGTAGATCGCGTACAGGCAGGTCGCGCCCACGATCTCGCCCGCGGTCTCCGAGCAGGCCTCGTCCTGGTCGATGCGGCCGACCAGGTCGTCCACGTGGCTCAGCAGCTCGTCGGGCGGCAGGTCGAGGGTGGAGAAGTTGTGCACCGCGGTCCGCAGCCGGCCCATCGTGGCGGCGGCGTGCAGCCCGTGCCCGACCACGTCGCCCACGGCCAGCGCCACCCGGCTCCCGGACAGCGGGATCACGTCGAACCAGTCGCCGCTCACGCCCGACTGTGCGGGCAGGTAGCGGTAGGCGACGTCGAGGGCGCTCTGCTCGGGCAGCGCCCGCGGCAGCAGGCTGCGCTGCAGCGTGACCGCCAGGGTGTGCTCGCGGGTGTACCGGCGCGCGTTGTCGATGCTGACCGCGGCGCGCGCCACCAGCTCCTCCGCCAGCGACAGGTCCTCCTCGTCGAAGGGGTCCCGCTTGGCGCGGTAGAAGTTGGCCATGCCCAGGACGACACCGCGGGCCCGGATCGGGGCCACGATGAGCGACTGGATGCCGTAGTCGAGGACCTCCTGGGTGCGCTGCTCGTCCTGGGCCCGCCAGCCGTCCGCCATGGACAGGTCCGTCACCAGCTCGGAGTGCCCGCTGCCGTAGCCCCGCGCCTGGGGCGTGGACGGCAGGAAGTCGATCAGCCGGCCCTTCTCGTAGAGCGGGTGGTCGTCCCGGATGCCGTACACGGCGATGCGCCGCAGGTCCGTCGCCGTGCGGGCCGGCTCCTCGCCGTGCAGCACGGCGTCGGACAGGTCCACGGTGACGAAGTCGGCGAAGCGCGGGACGGCGACCCGCACCAGCTCCTCCGCCGTTCGGGCCACGTCGAGGCTGGTGCCGATGCACACACCGGCGTCGTACAGCAGCTTCAGCCGCTCCCTGGCGACCTCGGCGCGGCCGGACAGGGCCTGGAGCTCGGTGGTGTCCCGCAGGGTCACCACGGTGCCCCTGGGGCCTCCGGCGCAGTCCGTGGGGCGCTGGTTGACCGCCAGCAGCCGCTCCCCGGCGAACAGCACCTCGTCGGTCGCCTCGCGCCCGGAGGACAGCAGCTCCACCGTGTCCGGGTCCAGGCCGGGCAGCTCGGACACGTGCCGCCCCTCGGCCTCGGCCGGCAGCCGCAGCAGGCGCTTGCCCTCGTCGTTGGCCAGCAGCAGCTGCCCGTCGTCGTCGACGATGAGCACGCCCTCCCGCACCGAGTGCAGCACCGTGTCGTGGTGCTGGTACATGCGGGTCATCTCGTCCGGGGCCAGGCTGTGGGTCTGGCGCCGCAGCCGCCGGCCGACCAGCGCGGTCCCGCCCGTCGAGAGCACGAGCGCCGCGGCCCCGGTGGTCAGGATGATCGGCAGCTGGTGGTTCACCTCGCTGGTCACGTTCTTCACCTTCAGCCCGGCGGAGACCAGCGCGGTCACATGGTGGTGCGTGTCGTAGACCGGGACGGTCGCCTGCTCTTCGTGGCCGAGCGGGCCGTGCACCTCCTCGGTGTAGACCTTTCCCGCGAGCGACGGCGCGATCTGGCCCACGAACCGCTGGCCGATCTTGCTGGGGAGGGGGTGCGTGTAGCGGATGCCCTTGGTGTTCATGACGACGATGAAGTCGACACCAGCCGACCGGCGTCCCGCCTCGGTGAGCGGCTGCAGGATCTTCGACGGCTGAGGGGCCTTCAGCGCCTGCAACACGCCCGGGGCGTGCGCGAAGGTCTGGGCGACGGCGATGGACCGGCGCCGGGCCTCGGCGCCGGTGTCGCGTTCCGACTGCAGGACTAGGGCGAGGACGGCGCAGAGCACGAGCAGCACCACCAGCGCCGCCTGCAGAAGGAAGACCTGCCCGGCAACGCTCCGCGGGCCCTTGCCGATCACAGAGCGCCATACAAGTCGCCTGAATCGGGCAATCGTGTCCGACATGCCGCATTTGTAGCACCGGGCTTTCCCGGGTGGCTACGTCCGGTCCACGAGTTGGACAGCCGTTCTAGTGCTTGAGCACTCGGGCGGACCCGGTGGCGATGCCCACCGGGTCCGCGAGCCGGGCAGGTGAGGGGGGTTGAGGGACCTGCCCGGTGGGAAGTGGCATAAAACCGGAGTGGTGTGCGTCACATGTGAAGGGGACAACGTTGTCCATGGTCTGTACATGACTCTACCGCGAGAACGGACAACGATGTCAATGGACTTGAGGTAGCCCGTCCGGGTGATCGGTGCGAGGGGGCGGGTCCCGGCGGGCCCGCCCCCTCGTCCGCGCCCGGTGTCAGGCCAGCAGCTCCACCTCCGCCAGGGTCGATGTGCCGTCGAGGACCAGGCGGAACTTCGTGCAGGTGCCCGGCGCGGCGATCGTGAAGGGCCGCGTCTGGCGGTCCCAGGCGAAGGTCTCGCCGGAGCGGTGGTCCAGCGTCTTCCAGGTGGTGCCGTCCGTGGAGCCCTGCAGGGTCCAGCCGGCCGGCGCCTTGGTGTGGTCGTCCGCCGACGTGAGCGTGTACTGGACCGGCTTCACCGCGCCGGCCACCGGAAGGTCCACCGAGGTGACCGCCGCGCTCGTCGCCGAGGTGTCGTCGAACAGCGCGCCGCCCTTGCGCAGCACGTCCGCGCGCGGCGCCGGCACCTTGTCGTCCCGGGTGATCGACACCGGGCCCGCGTCCTTGCCCGTGCCCCAGGCCGACGGCTCGGCACCCATGGAGAACTCCAGCACCCCGCCCTTGGACAGCATCGAGTGCGGCAGCGAGGTCGACATCCAGGGGTGTCCGTTGAACGTCACGCCCTGGATGTAGACGTTCCGCGCGCTGTTGCGCGGCGCCTTGATCACCAGGTCCCGGCCGTTCTCCAGGTGCACGGTGACCTTCTTGAACAGCGGGGAGCCGATGCTGTAGTCACCGCTGCCCATGGCGAGCGGGTAGAAGCCCAGCGCGGAGAAGAGGAACCAGCCCGACTGCTCGCCGTTGTCCTCGTCACCGTGGTAGCCCTGCCCGATCTCGCTGCCGACGTAGAGCCGGGAGAGGATCTGGCGGACCGCCGCCTGCGTCTTCCAGGGCTCGCCGGCCGCGTCGTACATGTACGACACGTGGTGCGCGACCTGGTTGGACTGCCCCAGCATGCCCATCCGGACGTCACGCGCCTCGGTCATCTCGTGGATGACACCGCCGTAGGAGCCGACGAACTCCGGGGAGGCGGTCTCCGGGGTGGCGAAGAACCGGTCGAGCTTGTCCGCGAGTCCCTGCCGGCCGCCGTAGAGGTTCGCCAGGCCCCGGCTGTCCTGCGGCACGCTGAAGGCGTAGCCCCAGCCGTTGGTCTCCGTGTAGTCGTAGCCCCACACACGCGGGTCGTACGTCGCGGAGTCCACCCGCCAGTCGCCCTGCGCGTCACGGCCCTGGAAGAAGCCCGCCCTGGAGTCGAAGAGCTTGACGTAGTCCCGGGCGCGGTTGAGGAAGTACGCGGACTCCTCCTTGTAGTGCTTCTCGCCCGTCTTCCGGTACAGCGCCTCGCCCATCCGCGCGATGCCGTAGTCGTTGACGTACCCCTCCATCGCCCAGGACAGGCCCTCGGCGGTGTCGGTGCTGGTGTAGCCGAGGAACGGCGACGTGCTCATGCCCTTGCGGCCCACGCCGGACGATGGAGGGACGACGGTCGCGTTCTTCAGGGCCGCCTGGTACGCCGCCTTCGCGTCGAACTTCACGCCCTTGACGTACGCGTCGGCGAACGCCACGTCCGACGAGGTGCCGGTCATCAGGTCGGCGTACCCGGGCGAGGACCACCGGGAGGTCCAGCCGCCGTCCTTGTACTGCTGCACGAACCCGTCGACCATCTCGCCCGCCTGAGACGGCGTCAGGAAGGAGTACGCCGGCCAGGTGGTCCGGTAGGTGTCCCAGAAGCCGTTGTTGACGTACACCTTGCCGTCGACGATCTTCGCGCCCGTGTGCGTCGGGGTGTCCGGACTCGGCATGGGAGAGAACGGGGAGGCGTACCGGTACGTGCCCCCGACCTTCTCGAAGCCGGAGTTGGGGTACAGGTAGAGCCGGTACATGCTGGAGTACAGCGTGGTCAGCTGGTCGGGGGTCGCGCCCTCCACCTCGACCTTGCCGAGCAGCCTGTCCCAGGCCTGCCGGGCGCGCGCCTCGACGGCGCCGAAGGAGGTGCCGTCCGGGATCTCCTGGCGCAGGTTGTCCTTCGCCTGGTCGACGCTGATGAGCGAGGTCGCCAGGCGCAGGGTGACGGTGTGGCCGGCGCCCGCGTCGAACCGCAGGTAGCCCTTCACGCCGCTGGACGCGCCGTCCGTGACCGGCTTGTCGAACTCGCCGTACACGAACAGCCGGGTGGCGCCCGTGGACAGCCCGGACTTGACGTCCGAGTAGCCGGTGACGATCCCGTGCTCCTTGTCGAGCGTCAGGCCCGCCTGCTCGGTGACGTTGTCGAACACCACGCTCGCGTCGTCGCCGGGGTAGGTGAAGCGCAGCGCCGCCGCGTGGTCGGTCGGCGTCATCTCCGCCTTGAGACCGTTCTCGAACCGGACCCCGTAGTAGTACGGCCGCGCGGTCTCGTTCTCGTGCCGGAACGGCAGCTGTCGGGCCTCCCGGCCGGTGTCCGGGGTGCCGGACGCGGCCGACGGCATCACCTGGAAGGTCTGCCGGTCACCCATCCACGGGCTCGGTTCGTGGCTCGCGCTGAACGCCTGGATCGTCGGCAGGTTGTCGTCGTTGTTCGCATGCGCGTACTCGTAGAGCCAGCTCAGCGAGGACGCGTTGGTCACCGGGGTCCAGAAGTTGAACCCGTGCGGCAGGGCCGTCGCCGGGAAGTTGTTGCCGCGCGAGAAGCTGCCGCTGGAGTTGGTGCCCCGGGTGGTCAGCGCGTAGTCCGACAGGTGCGCCTTGGGCTTCTCGGGCGCCACTGGCCTGATGGCCACGTCGTCGATCCAGCCGCGGAACTTCGCCGGGCCGTCGGGGGAGTCGTACGCCACCAGGATCCGGTCGACCGTCTTGCCGGCCGCCACCGGGCCGATCCGCGCGACCACGTTGTTCCACTGGTTGACGTACAGCGACTTCGACGCGCCCTGCCCGCGCGGCGACAGCCCGAACCCGTGCTGGTCCAGCGCGCCCAGGTCGCTCAGATAGGTGCCGTCGGTGAAGGCGAGGTCGAGCGAGACGTTCGTGGCGTCGTAGTCCCGGTCGCCGTCGGCCATCGACGGGAAGATGCGGTACGACAGCCGGGTGTCGCCGCCGACCTTCACGTTCACGTCGAAGACCTTGTTGTACGAGTACGCCCGCCCGCCCGCGGTGTGCCGTCCGGCGTAGCGCAGCGCCCTCTTTCCGGTGAACCCGACCCGGGCCTTCGCGGTCGGCGAGGCGGTCGGGCCCTTGTCGACCAGCGTCAGCATGTCCTGGGGCACCGGGCCGCCCCCGCCGCCGGTGGAGAACTGCACGTCGGCGATCTGCAGGATGCCAAAGGCGCCGTTGTTCCGCGTCACCTCCAGCCGGAAGTGCTGGTACTCGGCCGGCTCGGCGAGGTCGTACGACTTGGTCTGGAACCGCTCGGAGAAGCTCTCGCCCGATCGGGTGTCGAGGGTCTTCCAGTCCTTGCCGTCGGCGGAGCCCAGCAGGGTCCAGTCGCGCGGGTCGCGCTCGGCGTAGTCGTTGGCCGACGTGAGCGCGTACGTCGCCGGCTTCACGGGCTTGTCCAGGTCGAACTCCACCCAGCCGGTGGGCTCGAAGGTCAGCCACTTGGTGCCGGACTCGCCGTCGACGAGGTTCTCCTTCACCTCTCCCGCGCCGGTGTTCTCGCCGCTCGCCCGGACCTCGGTGACATGGTCGTCGACACTGCCCGGTATTCCGGTGGTGTAGCCGCCGTCGACGCCCGAGGCGCGCTTGGTGCCGTCCGGCCCGGTGTCGACGGTATTGAGCCAGTCCGGCGCCGGGTCGCCCGTCTCGAACGACGATGCGAACTCCCGGTCGGCGGCCGGAGCCTTGGCGGGCAGCGCCACCGCCGCACCCTGGGCACCGGCGGCCATGACAAAGGCGGCCGTGAGGACGACCGCCGGACCCCATCTGTGCCGAGCTCTCCGCTGCATCTACGGATTCCCTCCCTGCGCGACGGCGGACAACGTTGTCAAGTACGGGGCGCAGGCTCCAGTAGGTGGTCAAGTGGCCGGTGATGTCAAGGGTGTTGAACGTGGCATTCAGGCACTCATGTCGCGACTTTTTCTGTCAGGCCGCTCACAGAGGGCTCATATTTCCGCGAGGTCTCAACTCGGAAAAGACCCATCGCGAACCCTGTATTCGATCTTGCTCCGTTGGCGGGAAGTGGACTATACCTGTCGGCGTTTCCTGCACGACCCTGCACTACCCGACCGCGGTGCCGGGGAGGATCCGGTTCACCGCCTGAGTCCTGGAGAAGGCGAGGACTTGAGCATGGGATCCACTGTGCACCACGACGGCGAGGGTGTCGGCCGGCGCGATCTGATCAAGCGGTCCGCGGCGCTCGGCCTGGTCGCGGCACCGGGAATGGGCCTGTTGTCCGCCTGCGCGAGCAGCGGCGGCAGCGGGCAGAAGAAGGACAAGGCGGGGAAGAAGACCGCCAAGAACCCGCTCGGCGTCAACGACACCGCCAAGATGGAGTTCGTCCTCTTCGACGGCGGTTTCGGCAAGGAGTACGCCGAGGACGCGGTCAAGATCTACGAGAAGAACTTCCCCAAGGCCACGGTGAAGTTCTCCGCCACCCAGAAGATCCAGTCCACCCTGCAGCCCCGCTTCAACCAGGGCAACCCGCCGGACCTCATCGACAACTCCGGTGCCGAGCAGATGGACATGGGCGTGCTCGTCGGCAAGAACCAGCTGGCCGACCTCACCCCGCTGCTGGACGCGCCGTCGTACGACGACCCGAGCAAGAAGGTCCGCGACACGCTGCGCCCGGGCATCGTGGAGATGGGCCAGTTCGACGGCAACCCGGTCTGGATCATGTACTACGCCTACACGGTGTACGGCGTCTGGTACTCGCAGAAGGCCCTGGACTCGCTCGAGGTGGAGTACCCGAAGACCTGGGACGAGATGCTCAGCGTCTGCGCCAAGGCCAAGAAGAAGGGCATGGCGGGCTGGACGTACGCGGGCAAGTACCCGTACTACATCCCCTTCTCGCTCTACCCGATGATCGGCAAGGTCGGCGGGCGCGACGTGCTCGACGCCATCGACAACCTGGAGCCGAACGCCTGGAAGCACCCGGCCGTCAAGGCCTGTTTCGAGGCCTACTACGAGCTCTACAAGAAGGGCTACATTCTCCAGGGCACCCCGGGCCTGGACCACATCCAGTCGCAGACCGCGTGGGCCAAGGGCAAGGCGCTGTTCATCCCGAACGGCTCCTGGGTGGAGAACGAGTCGGCCAACGTCATCCCGTCCGACTTCAACCTCGCGGTCTCCGCGCCCTCCGGCATCGACAACTCCGACAAGATGCCCTTCGGCACCATCTGGGCCTCCGGCGGTGAGCCGTTCATCGTGCCGGCCAAGGCCGCGAACCCCGAGGGCGGCATGGAGCAGCTGCGCATCATGCTCTCCGAGGCGTCCTCGAAGAACTTCACCACCAAGGTGAAGTCGCTGACCGCGTACAACGGCGGCACCTCCGGCATCCAGCTCACCCCGGGTCTGACGTCGGGCGTGGCGGCGCTGAAGCTGGCGGGCTCCAACGTGGTGAATCCGCGGCTGCAGGACTGGTACGTGCAGCTGCAGAAGGAGAAGATCGGTGTGGCCGGTCTCGGCGAGATGATGGCGGGCCGGCTCACCCCGGCCGAGGCCATCAAGAAGATCCAGGGCTTCGCCGACGAGACGGCCAAGGACACCACCATCAAGCACTACAAGCACCAGTAACCAGCACCCCTGACCGCACCGGAGTGGCGATGCAGCACGGCAAGTACCGGTTCATTGTGGGGTTTCTGGCTTTGCCCCTGGGACTGTACGCGCTCTTCGTGGTGTGGCCGTTCATCCAGTCCATCTACTACTCGTTCACGGACTGGACAGGCCTCAGCCCCGATTTCAAGATGGTCGGCTTCGACAACTACAAGAGGATGCTCGACGACGACATCTTCTGGAAGTCGTTGCAGCACAGTCTGCTGTTCGCCCTGGTTCTGCCACTGGTGACGATCAGTCTGGCGCTGTTCTTCGCCTTCATGATCAATGTGGGCGGACGACGCAGAAGGGGAGGCCCCGTGATCTCGGGTGTCCGGGGCTCCTCCTTCTACAAGATCGTGTATTTCTTCCCGCAGGTGCTGTCGATCGCGATCGTGTCGCTGTTGTTCGCCTTCGCGTACAACCCGGACAGCGGCGCGATCAACTCCGTCCTGCGGGGCCTCGGCCTCGACCACGTGCAGCCGCTGTGGCTGGGAGACCCGAGCCTCGCGCTGTGGTGCGTGATGGCGGTGCTCGTCTGGTCCACGGTCGGCTTCTTCGTGGTCCTGTTCTCGGCGGGCATGGCCTCGATCCCGGCCGAGATGTACGAGGCGGCCCTGCTGGACGGCGCGAGCCGCTTCACCACCTTCTTCCGCATCACCCTGCCGCTGCTGTGGGACACCGTGCAGTCCGGCTGGGTCTACATGGGCATCCTCGCGCTCGGCGCCGAGTCGTTCGCGGTCGTACAGATCATGACGACCGGGCCGGGCGGGCCCGACTACTCGACCACGGTGATGGTCCTGTACGTGTACCAGAAGGCGTTCCGGGACGGTCAGGCCGCCTACGCCACCACCATCGGCGTCGCCCTGCTCGTGGTCACGCTCGCCTTCGCGGCGATCGTGATGCGGCTGGGCCGTCGCGAGCGGCTGGAGTTCTGAAGCGATGAAGACGACCGAGACCCCCGCTCCGCTGCCGGCCGAGCCCGGCGCGTCCGTCTCCAAGGTCGACGTACCGGCCCGCAGGCCCGCACGGGAGAAGAGGGAGGGCGGTGTCCTCAACGTCTTCTCCCACGGCGTGCTGATCATCTGGGCGATCATGGTGGTCACGCCGCTGGTGTGGGCGGTGATGACGTCGTTCAAGAACGACAGCTCCATCTTCGGCTCGCCCTGGTCGCTCCCGGACCGGCTGCACTTCGAGAACTGGGCGCGGGCCTGGACCGACGCCAACATGAGCGACTACTTCCTCAACACCGTCCTGGTGGTCGGCGGCTCGCTCATCGGCACCCTGGTCCTCGGCTCGATGGCGGCCTACGTCCTCGCGCGCTTCGACTTCCCGGGCAACCGCTTCATCTACTACCTGTTCGTCGGCGGCATGAGCTTCCCGATCATGCTCGCGCTGGTCCCGCTGTTCTACGTCGTGAACAACATGGGCCTGCTGAACACGATCCACGGACTGATCCTGGTCTACATCGCGTACTCGCTGCCGTTCACGGTGTTCTTTCTCACGGCCTTCTTCCGCACGCTGCCCACCTCGGTGGCGGAGGCGGCCTTCGTGGACGGGGCTTCGCACACGCGTACGTTCTTCCAGATCATGCTGCCGATGGCCAAGCCGGGCCTGATCAGCGTGGGCATCTTCAACTTCCTGGGCCAGTGGAACCAGTACATGCTGCCCACGGTTCTGAACACCGACCCGGACAAACGCGTCCTGACCCAGGGCCTGGTGCAGCTGGCGGTCAGCCAGGGCTACAAGGGCGACTGGTCCGGCCTCTTCGCCGGCCTGGTGATGGCCATGCTGCCGGTGCTCGGGGCGTACATCGTCTTCCAGCGGCAGGTGGTCCAGGGGCTGACCGCGGGGGCGCTGAAGTAGTCCCTTCACCCGGCGGGGTGACGATCCGCGACCATCCGTGTGCACGCCGCTTCCGGTATCGGAAGCGGCGTGCACATATGTGTCTGGGTACCCGGATACGGTTCAACCTCTTGACGGAAGGCAACCCGAACGGCTCAGCTTAGAGTTCACTAGTTGGACATACACGGGGCCTCGCCGAAGCGGCCCCGCGCTCAGGAGGTCGTCGTGGAGACTCCAGGGTCGCAGTCATCGCTGCACCGAGCCAACCTGGAGCGGGTGGTCCGGGCCGTACGCCTGGCCGGGTCCCTCACGCAGGCGGAGATCGCGCGGACGACCGGTCTGTCCGCCGCGACCGTCTCGAACATCGTGCGGGAGCTGAAGGACGGCGGAACGGTCGAGGTCACGCCCACGTCGGCGGGCGGGCGGCGGGCCCGCAGCGTCAGCCTGAGCGGGGACGCCGGCATCGTGATCGGCGTCGACTTCGGACACACCCATCTGCGCGTCGCGATCGGGAACCTCGCCCACCAGGTGCTGGCCGAGGAGGCCGAGCCGCTGGACGTGGACGCCTCCGCCGCCCAGGGCTTCGACCGGGCGGAAGAGCTGGTCAGCCGGCTGATCGCGGCCACCGGGGTGGACCGGTCGAAGGTCGCGGGCGTGGGGCTCGGCGTGCCGGGCCCGATCGACGTGGAGTCGGGCACGCTGGGGTCCACCGCCATCCTGCCCGGCTGGGGCGGCACCAAGCCCGCCGAGGAGCTGCGCGAGCGGCTCGGCGTGCCGGTGCACGTGGACAACGACGCGAACCTCGGCGCCCTCGGAGAGCTGGTGTGGGGCAGCGGCAAGGGCGTGCGCGACCTGGCCTACATCAAGGTCGCCAGCGGTGTCGGCGCCGGCCTGGTGATCGACGGGAAGATCTATCGCGGCCCCGGCGGCACGGCCGGTGAAATCGGGCATATTACACTCGATGAATCCGGCCCGGTCTGCCGTTGCGGCAACCGCGGCTGCCTGGAGACCTTCGCGGCCGCGCGGTACGTGCTGCCGCTGCTCCAGCCCAGTCACGGCCCCGACCTGACCATGGAACGCGTCGTACGGCTGGCCAGGGACGGAGACCCGGGCTGTCGTCGGGTGATCGCCGACGTCGGCCGCCACATCGGCAGTGGAGTGGCCAATCTGTGCAATCTGCTGAACCCGAGCCGGGTGGTGCTCGGCGGTGATCTTGCCGAGGCCGGTGAGCTGGTGCTCGGGCCGATCAGGGAGTCCGTCGGCCGCTACGCCATTCCCAGCGCGGCGCGTCAACTCTCCATTCTTCCCGGGGCACTTGGCGGCCGTGCGGAGGTGCTCGGGGCGCTCGCCCTCGCGCTCAGCGAGATGGGCGATTCGACCCTTTTGGACGGTTGGGTGCCGGTGGCGGCACCTGCCTTCACTTAGAGAACGGATGGCACCGTTGCCATCTCGTTAAGGATTTACTTCTTGACGTCGCACGTGTGGCCGAGTTGACTTCCAGCCACCTCGGCCGCAACGACGCGGCCTCGTCAGGGAGGTTCTGAGAAGTGAACACGCGTATGCGTCGTGCGGCTTTCGCCGTTGCTGCTGGTGCCATGGCCGTCTCGCTCGCTGCCTGTGGCAGCGCGAAGGAGTCGGGCGGCGGCTCCAAGGCGTCGTCCGGCTCGAAGAAGGGCGACGCCATCAAGGTCGGTCTGCTCCTGCCGGAGAACCAGACCGCTCGTTACGAGAAGTTCGACCGCCCCTTGATCGAGAAGAAGGTCCAGGAGCTCACCAACGGCAAGGGCAAGGTCGTCTACGCCAACGCCAAGCAGGACGCCAGCCTGCAGAACCAGCAGGTCGAGACGATGATCACCAACAAGGTGGACGTGCTCATCGTCGACGCCGTGGACTCCGCCGCCATCCAGAGCTCGGTCCAGAAGGCCAAGGACGCCGGCATCCCGGTCGTCGCCTACGACCGTCTGGCGCAGGGTCCGATCAGCGCTTACACCTCGTTCGACAACGAGACCGTCGGCAAGACCCAGGGCGAGGCCCTTCTCAAGGCGCTCGGCTCCAAGGCCAAGTCCGGCAAGATCGTCATGATGAACGGCTCCGTCACCGACCCGAACGCCGCGCAGTTCAAGAAGGGCGCCCACGAGGTGCTCGACGGCAAGGTGAACGTCGGCAAGGAGTACGACACCAAGGACTGGAAGCCGGAGAACGCCAACTCCAACATGGAGGCGGCCATCTCGGCTCTGGGCAAGAAGAACATCATCGGCGTCTACTCCGCCAACGACGGCATGGCCGGCGGTATCATCACCGCCCTCAAGGCCGCGGGCATCTCCGTCCCGGTCACCGGCCAGGACGCCGAGCTCGCCGGTGTGCAGCGCATCGTCGCCGGTACGCAGTACATGAGCGTCTACAAGCCGTACGCCCCCGAGGCCGACGCCGCCGCCGAGATGGCCGTGGACCTCGCCCAGGGCAAGTCGCTCGACTCCGTCGCCAAGGACAAGGTCGACAGCCCGACCACCAAGCAGGTCCCCTCGGTGCTGGTGCCCGTCACCGCGCTGACCAAGGACAACATCAAGGACACCGTCATCAAGGACGGCGTCTACACGGTGGGCGACATCTGCACCGCGCAGTACAAGAAGGCCTGCGACAAGATCGGTCTGAAGTAAGCAGCCGCACATGCCTTTCCACCTAGGGGAATTCGCCCTTGAATTCCCCTAGCGGGAGGAAGGCGTTCTCAGCTCCTCCGGCGCCCCGCGCCATCAGTCAGCCCCGCAAGCTCGTGCGCGGGGCGCCGGAAGGAACCCCCCAAACTTCTGCACAACCTCCCGCCGGGTCAGGCGGCGAAGGAGATGGTTCACGTGTCCGCTACGCCCGTGCTGGCGTTGCGCGGGGTCCACAAGCGGTTCGGTGCCGTTCAGGCGCTCACCGACGTAGAGCTTGAGGTCCACGCCGGTGAGGTGGTCGCCCTCGTGGGCGACAACGGTGCCGGAAAGTCCACGCTGGTCAAGACGATCGCCGGCGTGCACCCGATCGATGAGGGCGTCATCGAGTGGGAAGGCAGAGCCGTTCAGGTCAACAAGCCGCACGACGCCCAGAACCTGGGCATCGCGACGGTGTACCAGGACCTCGCGCTGTGCGACAACATCGACGTCGTCGGCAACCTCTACCTCGGCCGCGAGATCCGCCGCCGCGGTGTGCTGGACGAGGTCGAGATGGAGCGGCGCTCGCGCGAGCTGCTGGACCAGCTCTCCATCCGCATCCCCAGCGTGCGCATCCCGATCGCCTCCCTCTCCGGCGGCCAGCGCCAGGTCGTGGCCATCGCCCGCTCCATGCTCGGCGAGCCGAAGCTGGTCATCCTCGACGAGCCCACCGCGGCGCTCGGCGTCGAGCAGACCGCCCAGGTCCTGGACCTGGTGGAACGGCTGCGGGAGCGCGGTCACGCCGTGATCCTCATCAGCCACAACATGGCCGACGTGAAGGCCGTCGCCGACAAGGTGGCCGTGCTGCGTCTGGGCAGGAACAACGGCGTCTTCGAGGTCAAGTCGACCTCGCAGGAAGAGATCATCTCCGCCATCACCGGCGCCACGGACAACGCCGTGACCCGTCGTGCGGCGCGCAGCAATGGGGAGATCAAGAAGTGAGCATCGACAAGACCTCCACGCCCCCCGAGGACACACCCGTGGAGAACCCCGAGGCGGCGCGCGGCTCCGGTGTCGCCGTCGACCCCCGCCTGCTGGTGCGCGAACAGGGCTTCGCGGGCTACATCACCGAGTTCAAGCGCAGGATCAAGGCCGGTGACCTCGGCTCCATCCCGGTCGTCATCGGTCTGGCGGTCATCTGGATCATCTTCCAGAGCCTGAACTCCAACTTCCTCACCGCCGGCAACCTGTCCGACATCTCCGTCGCCATGGTCGGCACGGGCATGATCGCCGTCGGCATCGTCTTCGTGCTGCTGCTCGGCGAGATCGACCTGTCCGTCGGCTCGGTCTCCGGTGTCGCGGGCGCCGCGTACGCGGTGCTGACCGTCACCCACGGCATGCCCGCGTGGCTCGCCCTCGTGCTGTCCGTCCTCGTCGGCACCGCCGCGGGCGCGCTCCACGGCTTCTTCTTCGCGAAGATCGGTGTCCCGGCGTTCGCCGTCACCCTGGCCGGTCTGCTCTTCTGGAACGGCTTCATGCTCCAGATCCTGGGCGACAGCGGCACCATCAACCTCGACGGCAACGGCCTGGTCGCCAAGCTGACCAGCTACTACTTCTCCGATGTCGCCGCGGCCTACGGCCTGGCGATCGCGGTGACGGTGCTGTTCTTCCTCTCCTCCTTCCTCGGCAACAAGCGCCGCGAGGCGGCCGGCGTGCCGTCGCGGCCGCTGAGCGAGACCGTGCTGCGTACGGTGCTGCTGGCGATCGTGTCGTTCGCCGCCGCGGCCGTCTACAACCAGTACAAGGGCCTGCCGCTGGCCGTCGTCATCTTCGTCGGTGTGCTGATCATCACGGACTTCGTGCTCCGCCGCACGGCGTACGGCCGCAAGGTCTTCGCCCTCGGCGGCAGCGTCGAGGCGTCCCGCCGTGCCGGTATCAACGTCGCCTGGGTCCGGATCTCGGTCTTCGCGATCTCCGGCACCTTCGCGGCGATCGGCGGTCTGTTCATCGCCTCGAAGATCGCCTCGGCCAACCAGGGCGCCGGTGGCGGTGACCTGCTGATGAACGCCATCGCGGCGGCCGTGATCGGCGGTACGTCCCTGTTCGGTGGCCGTGGCCGCACCTGGAACGCGCTCCTCGGCGTGCTGGTGATCGTCTCGATCCAGTACGGCCTCGCCCTGGAGGGCATCGCCTCGCCGGTCCAGTACATGATCACCGGTGGTGTTCTGCTCGCCACAGTGGTCATCGACGCGGTGACCCGCAAGACCCAGAAGACCGCAGGTCGCGCTTAGCGTCCCCGGCTTCGAGACAGCGCCCGGTGCCGGAAAGGCACCGGGCGCTGTCGTGTCGCGCAAAGCATGAACATTAGACTCGGGCGAGCCCGGCGAAAGCTCGATCAGCTCTACTGCAAGGAGGCACGGGTGCCGCTGCTGACCCGCATCAGGGGACCGCGTGATCTGGACCGGCTCAGCCCGGAGGAGCTGGACCAGCTGGCACAGGAGATCCGGACCTTCCTCGTCGACGCCGTCTCCAAGACCGGCGGCCACCTCGGCCCCAACCTGGGCGTGGTCGAGCTCACGATCGCCCTGCACCGCGTCTTCGACTCCCCCAGGGACAAGGTCCTGTGGGACACCGGCCACCAGTCCTACGTGCACAAGCTGCTCACCGGCCGGCAGGACTTCTCCCGCCTGAAGATGAAGGGCGGCCTGTCGGGCTACCCCTCGCAGGCCGAGTCCGAGCACGACGTCATCGAGAACAGCCACGCCTCCACGGTGCTCGGCTGGGCCGACGGCATCGCCAAGGCCAACCAGCTGCTGAAGCGGGACAGCCACGTGGTCGCCGTCATCGGCGACGGCGCGCTGACCGGCGGCATGGCCTGGGAGGCGCTCAACAACATCGCCGACGCCAAGGACCGCCCCCTTGTCATCGTTGTCAACGACAACGAGCGGTCGTACGCCCCCACCATCGGCGGGCTCGCCAACCACCTGGCCACGCTGCGGACCACGGACGGCTACGAGCGGTTCCTCGCCCGCACCAAGGAGGTGCTGGAGCGCACCCCGGTCGTCGGCAGGCCGCTGTACGAGACCCTGCACGGCGCCAAGAAGGGGCTGAAGGACTTCATCGCCCCGCAGGGCATGTTCGAGGACCTCGGCCTGAAGTACGTCGGCCCCATCGACGGCCACGACATCGAGGCGCTGGAGTCCGCGCTGGCCCGCGCCAAGCGGTTCGGCGGCCCGGTGATCGTGCACTGCCTGACCGAGAAGGGCCGCGGCTACCAGCCGGCCCTGCAGGACGAGACCGACCGGTTCCACGCCGTCGGCAAGATCCACCCGGACACCGGCCTGCCCATCGCCTCCTCCGGCGCCGACTGGACCTCCGTCTTCGGCGACGAGATGGTCAGGCTCGGCGAGGAGCGCGAGGACATCGTCGCCATCACCGCGGCCATGCTCCAGCCGGTCGGCCTGGAGAAGTTCGCCAAGCGGTTCCCCGAGCGGGTGTACGACGTCGGGATCGCGGAGCAGCACGCCGCCGTCTCCGCGGCCGGCCTCGCCCACGCCGGGGTGCACCCCGTCTTCGCGGTGTACGCCACCTTCCTCAACCGCGCCTTCGACCAGGTCCTGATGGACGTGGCCCTGCACAAGTGCGGCGTCACCTTCGTCCTGGACCGGGCCGGCATCACCGGCACCGACGGCGCCTCCCACAACGGCATGTGGGACATGTCGATCCTGCAGGTCGTGCCGGGGCTCAGGCTCGCCGCCCCGCGCGACGCCGAGCAGGTGCGGGCGCAGCTGCGCGAGGCCGTCGCCGTCGAGGACGCGCCGACCGTGGTGCGCTTCTCCAAGGGCGCCGTGGGCCCGGCGGTACCGGCCGTGGGCCGCGTCGGCGGCATGGACGTGCTCCGCCAGCCCGGCACCGACCGGCCGGACGTGCTGCTGGTCTCCGTGGGCGCCCTCGCGCCCATGTGCCTGGAGATCGCCGGCCTGCTCGACAAGCAGGGCATCTCCACCACCGTGGTCGACCCGCGCTGGGTCAAGCCCGTCGACGAGGCGATGGCGCCGCTCGCCGAGCGGCACCGGGTGGTCGTCACCGTCGAGGACAACAGCCGGGTCGGTGGCGTCGGCTCCGCGGTCGCCCAGGCGCTGCGCGACGCGGGCGTCGACGTGCCGCTGCGCGACTTCGGCATCCCGCCGCGCTTCCTCGACCACGCCTCGCGCGCCGAGGTGCTCGCCGAGATCGGGCTGACCGCGCCCGACATCGCCCGCCAGGTCACCGGACTGGTCGCGCGGATCGACGGCCGCTTCGACGGCACGGCCGACGCGGTGGGCTCCGTGGAGCCCGCGCGC
>NZ_JBLEBI010000059.1:0-34933 GCF_047340315.1 Streptomyces sp. AF1A | reverse complement strand
CGGCTCGTTCACGGAACTGCAGTCCTCCAACCCGGCCGTGCTCGCCTTCCTGCGCGAGTACGGCGACGACCTGGTGCTGTGCGTCAACAACTTCTCACGCTTCGCCCAGCCCACCGAACTCGACCTGCGGGCCTACGACGGACGGCACCCGGTCGAGCTGATCGGCGGGGTGCGCTTCCCCGCCATCGGTGAACTGCCCTACCTGCTCACCCTGCAGGGGCACGGCTTCTACTGGTTCCGGCTCACCCGAGTCGCATCCCGCATCGGTCGCCGCCGCTGAACCCCGGCGCCGAGGAAAGGACGCGTCACCATGCCGAAGACCATCACCGCCCGGCCGGGAACCGCGGCCGGCGTCGAGGCGCCCCTGGCCTCGCTCGCCGGGCTGTTGCGCGAGTGGCTGCCGAGCCAACGCTGGTTCGCGGGCAAGGACCGGCCCGTCACCGATCTGTCCGCGCTGTCCGCGACCGAGCTGTTCCCGGGCTGCCTGCACCTGCTGGTGCACGCCTCGCACGCCCCGGTGCCCACCCCCGGCGGCACTCCCCCGCCCGGCGACTGCTACCAGCTGTTCCTGGGCGTGCGCGAGCAGCTCGCGCCGCGGCTGGAGCGGGCGTTCCTCGGGCGCGCCCAGGAGGGCCCGCTGGCCGGGCTCGCCGTCTACGACGCGCTGCACGACCCGCGCTCGGCCCATCTGCTGCTGGAGCGGCTGCGCCGGCCCGGCACCGCCGGCCCCCTGCGCTTCGAGGCCGAGCCGCGGGCCCACCTGCCCGGGGGACTTCCGCCGCGCCTGCTGGACGCCGAGCAGTCCAACACCTCCCTCGTGTACGGCGACGCGTTCATCCTGAAGGTCTTCCGCCGCATCCAGCCGGGCGTGAACCCGGACCTGGAGGTGTCGGCCGCGCTGGCCGCGCAGGGCTGCACCCGGGTGCCCGCGCCGGTGGCCTGGTTCAGCACGCGCGCGCCGCGCCCGGCCACGCTCGGAGTGCTGCAGCCGTTCCTGCCGGACGCCACCGACGGCTGGACGCTCGCGCTGCGCGCACTCGCCGCCGGCGACGACTTCACCGCCGAGGCCCGCGAGCTGGGACGGGCCATGGCCGAGGTGCACCTGGCGCTGGCCGGGGCCTTCCCGTCGCCGGACCCGGGCGAGAACGGCCGGACGGCCGAGGCGATGTGCGCGCGGCTGGAGGCCGCCGCGCACGCCGTGCCGGGGCTGCGCCCCTTCGTGCCCGGGCTGCGGGCCGCGTTCGGGGCGCTCGCCACGTGCGACACCGGGCCGCCCGCCCAGCGCATCCACGGCGACCTGCACCTCGGACAGGTGCTGCGGGCCGGCCGCGACTGGTTCGTCATCGACTTCGAGGGCGAGCCGTCCCGGCCGCTCGCCGAGCGCCGGGCCGCGCAGTCCCCGGTGCGGGACGTGGCGGGCATGCTGCGCTCCTTCGACTACGCGGCCCGGCAGCGCCGCCCCTGGCGACCCGAGTGGGCGCGCCGCTGCCGGGAGGCGTTCTGCGCGGGCTACGCGGCCCGCGCCGGCTGGGATCCACGCAAGAAGCACGCGCTGCTGCGCGCGCACGAGACGGACAGGGCGGTGTACGAGGTGCTGTACGAGGCGAGACACCGGCCGGACTGGCTTCCGGTTCCGATGGCGGCGATCAAGCGACTCGCCGTGTGGGGAGGCTGACGGTCATGGCACTGCGTGACATCGCGCTCCCGGAGGCCGCGGGCCCTGTGCCGCCCGCGGCCCTCGCGCTGGACCCGTCCGACCGCGACCGCCTGCTCGGCGGCGCGCACCACGATCCGCACGCCCTGCTGGGCGCCCACCCGGCCCCGGGCGGCACCCTGTTCCGGGCGCTGCGCCCCAACGCCCGGGCGGTGAGCGTCCTGGCCGACGGCGCGCGCGGCGAGCTGGCCTCGGAGGGCGGCGGGCTGTTCGCCGCCGTCCTGCCCTACCCGGAGATCCCGTCGTACACCCTGCTGGTGACGTACGACGACGGCGAGCAGGAGGTGCACGACCCGTACCGCTTCCTGCCCGCGCTCGGCGAGCTGGACCTGCACCTGATCCGCGAGGGCCGGCACGAGCAGCTGTGGCGCGCGCTGGGCGCCGAGCCGATGACCCACCAGGGCGTGGCCGGCACCCGGTTCACCGTGTGGGCGCCCAACGCCCAGGGCGTGGGCCTCGCCGGGGACTTCACGTACTGGGACGGCACGCAGTACCCGATGCGCTCGCTCGGCGCCTCCGGGGTGTGGGAGCTGTTCCTGCCCGGGATCGGCGAGGGCGCGCGGTACAAGTTCCGGATCACCTCACGGTACGGGCACCGGTTCCTCAAGGCGGACCCGATGGCGCGGCGCACCGAGACGCCGCCGGACACGGCCTCGATCGTGACGGCCTCCCGCTACGAGTGGGGCGACGCGCAGTGGATGGCGCACCGGGGCGACACCCCGGTGCACGAGGCGCCGTTCTCGGTGTACGAGGTGCACCTTCCGTCGTGGAAGCCGGGACTGACCTACCGCCGGCTGGCCGAGGAACTCCCCGCTTACGTCAAGGAGATGGGCTTCACGCACGTGGAGCTGATGCCGGTGGCCGGGCATCCGTTCAGCGGCTCCTGGGGCTACCAGGTCACCTCCTACTACGCGCCCACGCCCCGGCTCGGTTCCCCGGACGACTTCCGGTACCTGGTGGACGCGCTGCACCGGGCCGGCATCGGCGTGATCATGGACTGGGTGCCCGCGCACTTCCCGAAGGACGACTGGGCACTCGCCCGGTTCGACGGGGACGCGCTGTACGAGCCCGGGAACGCGCAGCGCGCCGAGCACCCGGACTGGGGGACCCTGGAGTTCGACTACGGCCGCACCGAGGTGCGCAACTTCCTCGTCGCCAACGCCGTGTACTGGTGCGAGGAGTTCCACATCGACGGGCTGCGCGTGGACGCCGTCGCCTCCATGCTCTACCTCGACTACTCCCGGGACTCCGGCCAGTGGGAGCCGAACGTGTTCGGCGGGCGGGAGGACCTGGACGCGGTGGCCTTCCTGCAGGAGATGAACGCCACCGTGTACCGGCGCTGCCCCGGCGTGGTGACCATCGCCGAGGAGTCCACCGCGTGGGACGGTGTGACCCGGCCGACCGACAGCGGCGGGCTGGGGTTCGGGCTGAAGTGGAACATGGGCTGGATGCACGACTCGCTGCAGTACGTCCAGAAGGAACCGGTGCACCGCAAGTACCACCACCACGAGATGACCTTCTCGATGGTGTACGCCTACAGCGAGAACTACGTGCTGCCCATCTCCCACGACGAGGTCGTGCACGGCAAGCAGGCGCTGGTGTCGAAGATGCCCGGCGACTGGTGGCAGCGGCGCGCCAACCACCGCGCCTACCTCGGCTTCATGTGGGCCCACCCGGGCAAGCAACTGCTCTTCATGGGGCAGGAGTTCGCCCAGGGCGCCGAGTGGTCCGAGGCGCACGGCCCCGAGTGGTGGCTGCTCGGCGACGACTACCACTCCGCGGGCGACCACCGGGGCGTGCAGCGGCTCGTACGGGACCTGAACACGCTGTACCGGGGGACGCCGGCACTGTGGCAGCGCGACTCCGACCCGGGCGGCTTCCGCTGGGTGCTGTGCGACGCGGCCGACGACAACGTCTTCGCGTTCCTGCGGCTCGCCGCCGACGGCACACCGCTGCTGGCGGTGTCGCACTTCTCCCCCGTGGTCCGGCAGGACTACCGGCTGTGGGTGGCGGACGAGGTGCCCGCCTGGCAGGAGGCGCTCAACACCGACGACGTCCGCTACGGGGGCGGCGGGGTCGCCGTGGGCCGGCCGGGGGCCCTCGAGCCGGAGGACGGCTTCCTCCGGCTCACGCTGCCGCCGCTGGCCACGGTCTTCCTCACCCCCCTGTGCTGAAGCGCAGGTGTCGACGGCCTCGCCAGGGGCAGTCGGGGTCGTACAGACCCAGGACTGCCCTCGGCGGCAGGGAGGAGGGGCGGCACCGCGTGCGCACCGTGGGAGTGGAGGAGGAACTCCTTCTGGTCGATCCGGACAGCGGGGACCCGAAGGCGCTGGCGGCGGCCGTCCTCGCCCGGGCCGCCCAGGACGCCCCGGGGCAGGACGTGTTCGAGAAGGAGCTGTTCGGGCAGATGCTGGAGTTCGCCACGCATCCGCAGGCTCGGATGGCGGACCTCGGCGAGGAGATCGTGCGCTGCCGCAAGGAGGCGGCGCGGCTCGCGGGGCAGATCGGGTGCGCGGTCGCCGCGCTCGCGACCTCACCCCTGCCGGTGAGCCCGTCCCTCACGGTGAACGAGCGCTACCGGTGGCTGGCCGAGCGGTACGGGGTCGGCACCCGGGACCAGCTGGTCTGCGGCTGCCATGTGCATGTGTCGGTGGAGTCGGACGAGGAGGGCGTGGCGGTCCTGGACCGGCTGCGGCCGTGGCTTCCGGTGCTCGTCGCGGTCAGCGCGAACTCGCCGTTCTGGCAGGGTCGTGACACCGGCTACCGCAGCTATCGCACCCGGGTGTGGGGGCGCTGGCCGTCGGCCGGCCCGACCGAGCTGTTCCGGTCGCCGGAGCGCTACCACCGGCGGGTGGCGGACATGGTGGCCACCGGCGTGATCCTGGACGAGGCGATGGCCTACTTCGACGCGCGCGTCTCGGCCCGCTACCCGACGGTGGAGGTCCGGGTGGCGGACGTGTGCCTGGGCGCGGACAGCGCCCTGCTCGTCGCCACGCTGACCCGCGCCCTGGTGGAGACGGCCGCGCGGGAGTGGCGGGCCGGCCGGCCGCCGCTCGACCACAGCGTGAGCCTGCTGCGGCTGGCCGCCTGGCGGGCCGCCCGGTCGGGCCTGGACGGCGACCTGCTCGACCCCGCCACCCTGCGCCCGCGGCCCGCCGAGCAGGTGCTGCGCTCGCTGCTGGAGCACGCCGGGGACGCGCTGACCGACAGCGGTGACGCGGCCCGCGCCGAGCGGGGCGTCGAGGACCTGCTGCGGCGCGGCAACGGCGCGCGGGAGCAGCGCAGGCTGCTGGAGCGCACCGGCAGCCTGCGGGACGTCGTCACCGAGTGCGTGCGGCACACCCAGGGCTGAGCGGGCCGCTCAGCGGATCAGGGCCAGGCGTACGCCAGGAAGCAGGCGGCGACCGACACGACGAGGACGACGATGCGCGTCGTCGCTCCCGTGGCACAGCCTCTGCTCCGGACGTGCGGCTCCCGGCAACCGGTCTCCGGCATGCCGTTCGTGGCGGGCGGGGCCTCGCCGGACGGTTCCGAACCGCCGCGCTCCGGCCCGATGGTGCGTTCGGGTTCCGGATCCGGGTTCACCTGACTCGTGTCCGTCGAGTCCCCAGGACACGCCCACATCATCAGCCGATCACGACTTACCCGTTCCCGGCACCGGACGGGCTCACCTGGGCTACATTCGAGCACCGCCGACAACAGAGCCGATCGGCGGTGTGACCCTCCGTACACCAGGAGCAGCGCATGCGGGACGTCGCCCTCGCTCCATCCGCCCCCCCGCCGCTCACCGGCGGGCTCGCCGACAGCGTCTTCGACCTCGCCGACGCCGATCCGACCCTCCCGGTGCTCGCGCGCCGGGACGGGCCCGCCGCCACCCGGTGGCAGGAGGTGACGGCCGTCGAGTTGCGGGACGAAGTGGTCGACCTGGCCAAGGGGCTGATATCCGCCGGGATCTCGCCCGGCCACCGGGTGGCCCTGATGTCCCGCACCCGCTACGAGTGGACGGTGCTGGCCCACGCCCTGTGGACCGTGGGCGCCGAGGTCGTGCCCGTCCATCCGTCCTCCTCGCGGGACCAGGTGGAGTGGATCCTGCGGGACGCCGAATGCGTGGCCGTGGTCGTCGAGGACGAGCAGGGCGTCATGACGGTCGGCACGGTGTGTGCCCGGCTGCCCCGGCTGCGGCACGTGTGGCAGCTGGACGCCGGAGCGGTGGGCGACCTCGTGGCGCGCGGGGCGCAGGTGCCGTACACCACGGTGGAGTCGCTGCGCCGGATCGTGCTGCCGGACTCCACCGCGGCCGTCGTCTACACCTCGGGCACCTCCGGCCGCCCGATGGGCTGCGCACTGACTCACCGCGGCCTGGCCTACCCCTGTGACGTGCTGCTGGCCGGCTGGGCGCACACCGCGGCGCCGCCCGGCGAACAGCCGTCCGTGCTGGCCTTTCTGCCGTTCTCCCATGTCTACGGCATCATGATCATGCTGACGTGTGTGCGCGGCGGGGTCCTGATGGCGCACGAGCCGGAGCTGTCCGAGGCGGCGCTCGCGTCGGCGCTGACCACGTTCCGGCCGACGTATCTGTACGGCGTGCCGTCGCTGTTCGAGAAGCTGTACAAGAAGTTCCTGCAGGCGGCCCAACAGTCCGGCCGGGGCGCCCTGTTCGAGCGGGCCGCCCAGACCGCGCGCGAGTTCGCCGCGGCCGAGGAGCGGCGGCGGCTGGGCAGAGGCGCGGGGCCCGGCCTGGAGCTCAGGCTGCAACACGCCCTGTTCGAGCGGACGGTGTACCGCCGGCTGCGGGCCGCGCTCGGCGGCCGTGTGGTCCGGGGCAGCTCCGGCGGCTGCTCCCTCAACCGCGACCTGTCCCTGTTCTACGAGGGCATCGGCGTGTACATCCACGACGGCTACGGGCTCACCGAGACCTGCGGCGGGATCACGATGCAGCCGCTCGGCCGGGAGAAGTCCGGGACCGTGGGCCGGCCGCTGCCGGGCATCGAGGTCCGGGTGGCCGACGACGGGGAGATCCTGGTCCGCGGGCCGTCGGTCTTCCACGGCTACGTCGGCGACGAGGCCGCCAGTCGTTCCGCGCTGCGCGGCGGCTGGCTGGCCACCGGGGACATCGGGCGGCTGGACTCCGAGGGCTATCTGACGATCACCGGCCGCAAGAAGGACATCATCGTCACCAGCGGCGGCAAGAGCGTGGCCCCCGCCCCGCTGGAGGAGCGGCTGCGCATGCATCCGCTCGTCCACCAGGCGGTGGTGGTCGGCGACGACCGGCCCTGCGTGGGGGCCCTGATCACCCTGGACCCGGAGTTCCTCGCGCACTGGCGGGCCGTGCTGGCGCTGCAGGGTGACGCACCGGGCCGGGAGACCAGGGAGGACAACGCACTGCGCGAGGAGATCGCGCGGGCCGTGGCCTCCGCCAACAGCGCGGTGTCCCGCGCGGAGTCCATCCGGGTCTACCGTGTGCTGCAGGAACCGTTCGCGCCGGACAACGGGCTGCTCACGCCGTCCATGAAGCTGCGCCGGGACGCGATCGCCCGGCACTACGCCGCCGAGATCGACGCGATGTACCAGGCGCGGTCCCGGGCCGGGCGGGGGCCGCAGGAGCCGGCCGACTGGGACGAGCCGGACGACGTCTTCCGCTGAGGAGGTCCGGCCGGACGGATCGCCGCGGGCGGGCGGATATCCGGCGCGGCTGTGGGAACCCGCAGCGCAGCGACGGTTCAGCGACGACGACCGTCCCGGCAGGAGGGGCCGCAGACTCCTCGTCGGCCGGGACCGGGGAATGCGAGATGGTGACGGAGCCGCGTTGGGACGACACGCCCCCTCCGGAGGAGAGGTACGAGCGTACGTACTCCTTCCGGGGTGAGCTGCGCAACGTCACGGAGGCGCGGCTCGCCGCGGAGGAGTTCCTGTGCGCCCTGGCCGCCCGGGGGGCACCGCCCGGCGCTCACGAGTACTGGGACGACATCCTGCTGGTCGTGACCGAGCTGGCCGCCAATGTCATCCAGTACGCGCCCGGTCCGTTCGACCTGTGGATGCGGCGCACCTTCGACGGGGTGCACGTGGTGATGCGCGACACGAGCACGACCAGACCGGAGCCGCGGCCCTTCCATCCGCGCACGGGCGGCGGCGGCATCGGCTGGCACCTGGTGCACACGCTGTGCACCCAGGTGAGCGTCGTGGTGCACGACGGCGGCAAGGACATCCACGTGTTCCTGCCCTGGTGACGCCGGGGGGCACGGGGTCGCTCGTGTATCCGTGCGACAACCGGTTACTCCACCCGGTGCGGGGGTATGCCGGTGCCCGCGCACGTTCGTCTGGCTGCCGTACCCGGCTGGCGGGACGGCCTGGAGCACGGTGGGATCGGAGTTGGCGCAGCGATCCGGGGCAGGCGAGCGGCGTCAGCCGGACCGCCCGGAGCCGCAGAAAGGGATGGACACCGTGACACGACCCAGGATCCTGGTGGTTGGCGCCGGCTTCGCCGGAGTCGAGTGCGTCCGCCGCCTGGAGCGGAAACTCGCCCCCGACGAGGCCGACGTCACCCTGGTGACGCCGTCCTCGTACCAGCTCTACCTGCCGCTGCTGCCCCAGGTCGCCTCCGGCGTGCTCACGCCGCAGTCGATCGCGCTGTCACTGCGCCGCAGCACCAAGTACCGCACCCGGATCATTCCGGGCCGCGCGATCGGCGTCGACCTGAAGTCGAAGGTCTGCGTCGTCCGCACCATCACCGACAAGATCGTCAACGAGCGCTACGACTACATCGTGCTGACCCCCGGCAGTGTGACCCGGACCTTCGACATCCCGGGCCTGACCGAGCACGCCGTCGGGATGAAGACCCTGGCGGAGGCGGCCTACATCCGCGACCACGTCATCTCGCAGCTCGACCTCGCCGACGCCGGCGACAACCCGGCCGAGCGGGCCGCGCGGCTGCAGTTCGTGGTGGTCGGCGGCGGGTACGCGGGCACCGAGACCGCTGCCTGCCTGCAGAAGCTCACCCACGCCGCCGTATGCCGCTATCCGCGCCTGGACCCCGGTCTGATCAAGTGGCATCTGATCGACATCGCGCCCATGCTCATGCCCGAGTTGGGCGACAAGCTCGGCCGCAGCGCACAGGAGATCCTCAATCGGCGCGGCATCGACGTGTCGCTGGGCGTGTCGATCGACAAGGCGGGGGCGGAGGAGGTCACCTTCACCGACGGCCGGGTGGTGCCCACCCGCACCCTGATCTGGACGGCCGGTGTGGTCGCCAGCCCGCTGATCGGCACGCTGGGCGCGGAGACCGACCGCGGCCGGCTGGTGGTCACGCCCGAGATGACCGTGCCGGGCGAGGACGGCGCCTTCGCGCTCGGCGACTCTGCGGCCGTGCCCGACCTGGCAAAGGGCGACGGCGCGGTCTGCCCGCCCACGGCGCAGCACGCCATGCGCCAGGGGAGGCGGGTCGCCGAGAACCTCATCTCGACGCTGCGGGGCCGGCCTCTGCGGCCGTATGTGCACAAGGACTTGGGCCTCGTCGTCGACCTCGGCGGCAAGGACGCCGTGTCCAAGCCGCTCGGCGTCGAACTGCGCGGGGTGCCCGCGCAGGCGGTGGCCCGCGGCTACCACTGGTCCGCGCTGCGCACCAACGTGGCCAAGACCCGGGTGATGACCAACTGGCTGCTGAACGCGGTCGCCGGCGACGACTTCGTGCGCACCGGGTTCCAGGCCGGCAAGCCGGCCCGGCTGAAGGACTTCGAGTACACCGACTCGTATCTGACGCCGGAACAGGTCAGGAGCCGGGTGGAGGGCGAGGCCGTCGAACGCCCTTGACCCGGCCGGGAGAGCATCCGTGGCCAGGGCCGATGGCCGAGAGCCGGGAGGCGCGTGCGATGCTGGGCCGTAGATCGATTCTGGCCACGGGGTTGCGGGGACGGGAGAGCACGGCGGCGTGAGGGCAGCGGGACGGTCGGGGTGGGTACGGCTTTGGGACCGGCTCGCGGCCTCGGACCCGGGGCTGCTGCGGCTCACCGCGGGCCTGCGCACGGTCTGCGCGATCGCCCTCACCCTGGCCGTCCTCGCCGCGCTGCGGGTACCGGTGCCGCTCCTGGTCGCCGGTGCCATCGCGGCGATGGTCTCCACGTTCGCGATCCGGGAGAAGCAGCGCCGGCGGCAGGCCGTCACGCTGGCGGTCGGTCTGCCGGTCGCCCTGGCCTCCGTGTCACTGGGCGCGCTGCTCGGCCAACGCGTCGTCGCGGGGGACCTGTTCTTCGTCGCCCTCATCTTCGGCGCCGTCTACGGCCGCCGGTTCGGCGACCGCGGCACGGCGCTCGGGCTGATCGGCTTTCAGACCTACTTCCTGTCGCTGTTCGTGCGGGCCACCCCGGCCGTGCTGCCGCAGTTGTACGGCGTGACCTGCGTGGCGTTCGCGTGCAGCGCCCTGGCCCGCTTCGCGCTGCTGCCGCAGACCCCGGCAGGCGTCCTGGACCGGCTGCGCCGGGCGTTCCGGGCCCGGCTCGGCCAGCTGATCGACAGCCAGATCGAACTGCTGGACGCCGGGCCGGACGAGGTGGAGAAGGTCCTCGAGGAGGTGCGCACCGGCACCGCGCGGCTGCACGAGACGGCGCTGATGATCCAGGGCCGGCTGGAGGACGGCACCTCCGACGAGGCGGTGGCGCGGCTGCTGGAACGCCGGGTCGCGGAGGCGGAGATCGCTGCCGAGCGGCTCGGTCTGCTGCTGCTCACCGCGCGCAGCGCCGAGCGGACCGACACCCTCACGCTGCATCTGCCGGGCGCCCCGCTGCCCTCCGGCGGCGAGCTGCCGGTGCGGGACGAGGCGACGGCCGCGCTGCGCCGGGACCTCCAGGCGCTGCGGCTGCTGCTCCTGCGGCCGGCCGGAGAGGCGTCGGGTACCGCGCTGGCGCATGTGCGCAACCGGCTGCTCGGCTACCGGGAGGAGGAGAACCTGCCGAAGGCCTCACCGGCCGTGCAGGACGTCTTCCGGGGCCTCGGCGAGACGGCGCGGGCGGTGATGGGGCTGCGGGTCGCCCTGGAGGGGCCGCAGGACGAGTCGGACGACACCCCGGCGACGACCCGGTCCCGCGAGGAGCTGGACGCCGAGGACGCGGCCATCGAGGTCAGCGAGGAGGAGCCCGGGAAGGCGGAGCCGACCGGTCTGCGACGGCCCACCACGCGGGCCGCCGTGCAGGTCGCCGTGGGCTCCTCGGTGGCCATCGTCGGCGGCGAGCTGCTGTCCGCCCAGCGCTGGTACTGGGCCGTGCTGACCTGCTGGATCGTGTTCCTCAACACCGCGTCCACCGGGGAGATCCTGGTGAAGGGCTACCGGCGGCTGGTGGGCACGGTGCTCGGCGTGGTGGCCGGCATCGGGCTGGCGGCGCTGGTGGGGCACCACACGTGGACGGCGTTCGCGCTGGTGCTGGTGTTCGTTTTCGCCATGTTCTACACCGCGCCCCTGTCGTACACGCTGATGTCGTTCTTCGTCACGGCCGCGCTGGGACTGCTGTACACGCTGCTGAACACCTACAGCGCGGCGGTGCTGGCGCTGCGGGTGGAGGAGACGGCGCTCGGCGCGGCCTGCGGGGTGATCGCGGCGGCGGTGGTGCTGCCGATCCACACCGACCGCCGTACGAACGAACTCCTCGTCGGGGTCCTGGACCGGCTCGGCACGCTCACCCGGGCCGCCGTGGACCAGTTGAGCGGCGGGGCGGGCGGCGACCTGGTGGAGCAGGCGCGCGAGCTGGACCAGGCGCTGGCGGACCTGCGGTCGGCCACGCAGCCGCTGACGCATCCGATCACCCCGATGCGTGCCCGCCGGGACACCGCCCGGTACGTGGTGGCGCTGCTGGAGACCTGCGCGTACCACGGGCGTGCCCTGGCGGCGACGGCGGAGCTGCTGCCCACGCATCCGGCCATCGCGGCGGACCCCCGGCTGCGCGAGGCGTGCGCGCGGTTGGTGCACAACATCGAGGTGATCGCCGCGCACGTCGCCGACCCGCGCTCCCAGGCCCGGATCGAGACCGGCCCCAGCGTCGCCTCGATGCTGGCGCCGGGCACCTTGCGCGCCCCGCGCTACGGCCGCGTCACCGACCGGGTCCTGCGCCATCTGCAACGCCTGGACGAAGCGGTGTCCGGCCTGGCCCGTCCCCTCGGCGTCGCCACGGCGGCGGCCCCGCCGCGCGCGTGACGTCCTGGCACCCGCTCGTGCCGGGCCGGCGGCCCGGCATCGCCACCGCGTCGTGCGCCCGGTCGGTGGCGGTGGAAAGACACTCGCCGTCCGATCACGCCGGGTCGCCGGGGCGTCGGCCCAGCGCGTCCTCGTCGGTACGGCTCATCGGGACGGAGACGCGCATCCGGGAGAAGCCGAGCCGGTCGGCCACGTCGACGCCGACGCCCGGCGCCCTGCGCTCCCGCCCCTCACGCCGGGTCGCCGGGGCGGCGGCCCATCACCTCGTCGCGTACCCGCGCGCAGCTGCGGCTGATCAGGCGGGAGACGTGCATCTGGGAGATGCCGAGCCGGTCGGCGATGCGGCTCTGGGTCATGTCCTCGAAGAAGCGCATGTAGAGGATCGCCCGCTCGCGCTCGGGCAGTCGGCGCAGGCCCTCCTTGGCGGCCTCGCGGTCCACCACGACGTCGTACGAGGCATCCGTCGCGCCGAGCGTGTCGGCGAGGCTGTAGCCGTCGTCGGCGGTGGACAGCTCGGCGTCCAGCGACAGGGTGCTGAAGCTCTCCAGCGCCTCCATGCCGGCGGCGACCTCGTCCTCGCTGAGGCCGGTGTGCGCGGCGACGGCGGCGGCCGTGGGCTCGGGGCTGCCGGGGTTCTGGGTCAGTTCCCGGCGGGCCACGCGCACCCGGTTGCGCAGCTCCTGCACCCGGCGCGGCACCCGCAGGGCCCACATCCGGTCCCGGAAGTGCCGCTTGACCTCGCCGGTGATGGTGGGCACGGCGTAGCTCTCGAACGCGCCGCGCGACGGATCGAACCGGTCGACGGCCTTCACCAGGCCCAACGCGGCCACCTGGCGCAGGTCCTCGACGGACTCGCCCCGATCGCGGAAACGGCCGGCGATCCGGTGCGCCATGGGCAGCCACGCGGTGACGAGTTCGTCGCGTACGGCATCCCGTTCGGGACCGTCGTCAAGGCGGGCCAGCCGGGCGAACAGCTCCGCGGTGTGGGGGGCGTCGTCGTGGGTGCGCCGCGCGGGCGCGGCGGCGGTGGCGGGCGTGCCGGGACGGCTTGTCGACATGTCGGTCAGCATGCGGATTCGCTCCTGAACGTGGTTTCAGGGCACGACCGGGAAACGGGTTCCGGGTCCGGCCCGAACGGTGCTGTCAGGGTTCGCCGCGGGGTGCATCACCGGGCCCGCCAGGAGGGGGCCCAGTCGGCCATGCGGTGCCCGCTGGGCGCGCGCCTCCGGTCCGAAGCACGAGATTCCGTCTGCCCCCCGGCCCCGGGCGCAAACGCCCGGTGGCGCGGAACGTGGCCGAACGCATGCCGAACGAGGTCAGCAACGAGGTCGGTGCAGCGGTACCACGGCCGTGATGCGCTTGCCGCCGCACGGCAGTTCGGCCACCCTCACGTCCCGCGCCAGCCGGCACACGAGGGGCCATCCCCGGCCGTGCGACGGGGACCGGCCGTGTCCGTCGACGGGCGCGATGGTCACCGGCATCTCGGCGCTGCGGTCGCTCACCGACACGCGGACTCCGGCGGAGTCGACGTCCACGTCGAAACCGGTGATGCCGCCTCCGTGCAGGATGGCGTTGGTGGCGAGTTCCGAGGTGACGAGAAGGGCGTCGGCCATGGTCTCCGAGTCGCACGCGATCGCGCGGTCCCGGCACCGCTCGGCGACCACTCGCCGCACCGTTCTGCGGGCGTCGGCCGGCCGGCGGCACGGTTCCCGCGCAGGCGCGCACGGGCTGGTCCGGTGCTTGTCGAGCATCCCTTCCTCCCTGGCCGGTACCGGGTTCGAGTGAGCCCGCGCCCGGATTGCGTGGCGTCTTCCCCTTTCGGCTGACCCCTGAGCGCACCGTCAAACACGTTCGGTGCGGATGCCATCACGGGCGAGGGGCCGGGTACCCGTTCCGCATGACCGATGTGGTGGACGCGGACGAACTGTTGCGGCGCATCCAGCGGGGCAGGGACCGCGCGGCCGAGGGCGAGCGGGTCTGGTCGGAGCGCGCGCAGAGCCTGACGGCGACCGATCCGGACGGCGCGCGGGAGGCGGTGGTCCGGGCGTGGGCGTACGAGGCGGTGCGGCGGGTGCTGGAGGAGATCGTCAGCCCGGGTGGCTCCCCGATGACCGCGGAAGGGGTGAAGCAGATCACCTGACTCGCCGCCGATTGGCAGAACGCCCGTCAGATGGTTTATCGTTCATACATACGTGATGCCGGGGTGGGCCGCGGAACCGTCCTTCCCCCCGCTCCCGCGTCACCGCGAACGGCCCTGGCTGGTTTCCCCCGTCCAGCCAGGGCTTTTTTTCTGCCCGCACGACGGTGAAGCCGGAAAAGGACGGGCTCTTCGAGGTGCCCGGTGCGGCGGCAGCGGCTGAAATGGGCGTAGGGAAACACCCGGACCGCCGCCAGGCGAGGAGCCCCGCGCCATGACCAAAGCGATAAAACTGCTGACCGCCCTGCCCCAGGCGCAGCGCGAGCGCCTGATGGAGCTGGCCAAGGAGGTGTCCTTCCCGGAGGACACCCGCATCTTCGAGGCGGGCGGCGCGGCCGACCGGTTCTGGGTGATCCGCTCCGGCGCGGTCCATCTGGACCAGCAGGTCACCTCGCGGCAGCGGGTGACCGTGGCGACGCTCGGCGCGGGCGACCTGCTCGGCTGGTCCTGGCTGTTCCCGCCCTACCAGTGGGACTTCGGCGCGGTGGCGTTCAGCAACGTACGCGCCTACGAGTTCGACGGGCCCTCGGTGCTCGCCATCTGCGTGGAGGACCCCCTGCTCGGGCTCTCGCTGGTGCGGACGGTGGCCGAGATCCTCGCGCACCGTCTGGAGACAACCCGCGCCAAGCTGATGGAGCAGTACGCGCTGCGGCGCCGCCCCGCGCTGTAGCCCTCAGATCCGGTAGCGCCTGAGCGCCGGCACGGCGGCGGCCAGGGCCAGCATCACCACGACGACCAGCGCGCCGCCGCCCGCGACCGCCGCGCGCGGGCCGAACGCCGAGCCGGCGGTGCCGTGCAGCACGTCGGCCAGGCGCGGGCCGCCCGCCACCACGACCGTGAACACGCCCTGCATCCGGCCGCGCATCTCGTCGGTCGCGGCCGACAGCAGGATCGCGCCGCGGAACACCATCGAGACCATGTCGGCGACGCCGGCCGCGGCGAGGAAGGCCATGGCGACCCAGAGGTTGCCGCTCAGCCCGAACCCGGCGATGGCCACGCCCCAGCCGACGACCGCCCCGATGACCATCCAGCCGTGCCGGCGGGCCCGGGAGAACACGCCCGAGAACAGCCCGCCGAGCACCGCGCCGACCGGGATGCCGGCGAACAGCACGCCGAGCGCGAGCCCTTCACCCCAGGCGTGGTAGGTCTCCGCGGCCAGCTGCGGGAAGAGGGCGCGGGGCATGCCGAACACCATGGCGACGATGTCGGCGAGGAAGGACAGCAGCAGCACCTTGTGCCCGGAGATGTAGTGGAACCCGGCCGCTACCTCGCGCAGCCCGGCGCGGCGGGTGTGCGTCTCGCCGAGCGGGGGCAGCGCGGGCAGCCGGAAGACGGCCCACACGGTCACGCACAGCGCCAGGGCGTCGACGAGGTACAGCTCGGGCAGCCCGATGACCGGGATGAGCGCACCGGCGAGCAGCGGTCCGGCCACCAGCCCGGTCTGCATCACGGTCGAGTTCAGCGCGTTCGCCGCGGGCAGTTCCGCCGTCGGCACCAGGCGCGCGATGGAGGCGTTGCGGGCCGGGGAGTTCAGTCCGAAGAAGGCCTGCTGCAGCGCGAGCAGCACCATGAGGACGACGACGGAGTCCAGGCCGGTGACCGCCTGCGCCCAGAACAGCAGCGAGGTCACCGCGATCCCGATGTTGGTCACCAGCAGCAGCCTGCGGCGGTCCACGGTGTCCGCGACCGCCCCGCCCCACAGCGCGAACGCCACCATGGGCACCAGGCCGGCCAGGCTCGCGTAGCCGACCCAGGCCGAGGAGTGCGTGATGTCGTAGATCTGCTTGGGCACGGCGACGGCGGTGAGCTGGCTGCCGACGGAGGTGACGATGGTCGACGACCACAGGCGCCGGTAGGCGGGGATGCGCAGCGGGCGGGTGTCCATCGCCCAGCGGCGCCAGCCGCGCCGGGGCGGGGTTTCCGCCGCCGGAGGCTGGGTGTCGGTTCCGGTGCTGCTGCTCTCGCTGGTGTCCACGGGTGTCCTGGCTGCTCGGTACATCTTTTCTCTTCGAGAGCCTAACTATCGCAGCAAGTCGTTCGCCGAGCGAACTATCTGTCTCACGATCCGGCAACGAGCGACGCGCCCAGCACCAGCATGGTCACGGCGACCAGGCCGTCCAGCACGCGCCAGGCGCGGGGCCGGGCCAGGAAGCGGCCCAGCAGCCGGGCGCCGAAGCCGAGGGCGGTGAACCAGCACAGGCTGGCGAGTGCGGCGCCGAGCCCGAAGGTCCAGCGCAGCGGGCCCCGGTCGGCGGCGAGGGAGCCGAGCAGGAACACGGTGTCCAGGTAGACGTGCGGGTTGAGCCAGGTCATCGCCAGGCAGGTGAGCACCGCCCGGCGCCGGGACCCGGCGGCCTCGCCCTCGGCGCTCAGCCCGGTGCCGGGCTTGAGGACGCGGCGGGCGGCGAGGATGCCGTAGCAGAGCAGGAAGGCGCCGCCGATGATCCCGACCGCCCGGAGCGCGCCCGGCCAGGCCACCACCACGGCGCCCACGCCGCCGATGCCGAGCGCGATCAGCACCGCGTCGGACAGGGCGCAGATGCCGACCACGGCGAGAACGGCGTCGCGGCGCACCCCCTGCCGCAGGACGAAGGCGTTCTGGGCGCCGATGGCGACGATCAGGGAGAGGCCGGTGCCGAACCCGGCGACCGCAGCGGTCAGGGAGTTGCTCATGCGCTCGAACCTAAGGAGGCACCGGGTTCAAGTACAGCTAAAGATTCTTACGTATCCTTAGCGCTCGTGATGGACCTTCCCCTGGAGCAGGTGCGGACGCTGCTCGCCGTGGTCGACGAGGGCACCTTCGACGCGGCGGCGGCCGCCCTGCAGGTGACGCCGTCGGCGGTCAGCCAGCGGGTCAAGGCGCTCGAACAGCGCACCGGCCGGGTGCTGCTCCAGCGCACCAAACCGGTACGGCCCACGGACTCCGGCGCGGTGCTGGTGCGGTTCGCGCGCCAGCTCGCCCGGCTGGAGCAGGACGCGTGGGGCGAACTGGGGCTGAGCGGCGCCGGGCGGCCCACCCGGGTGCCGGTCGCGGTGAACGCGGACTCGCTGGCGACCTGGTTCCTGCCGGCGCTGACCCGGGTGGCGGGGCTCTGCTTCGAACTGCACCGCGAGGACGAGGACCACACGGCGGCCCTGCTGCGCGAGGGGCTGGTGATGGCCGCGGTGACCTCCTCGCCCGACCCGGTGCCCGGCTGCACGGTCCGCCCGCTCGGCCGGATGCGCTACCTGCCGGTCGCCGCACCGGAGTTCGTCCGCGTCCACCTGGCGGGGCGGCCGCTGCCGGATGCCCTGCCCGGGGCCCCGGTGGTGGTCTTCGACCGCAAGGACGACTTCCAGGACGGCTTCGTACGCCGGCTGGGCCGGGACTCCGCCGGGCCGCTGCGGCACCACGTCCCGACCTCCGAGGGGTTCCTCGACGCCGTCGCCGCGGGTCTCGGCTGGGGCATGGTCCCCGAGGTTCAGGCGGACCCGCTGCTGGACGAGGGCCGCCTGGTCCTCCTCGCCCCCGATGCGTGGATGGACGTCACCCTCCACTGGCAGCAATGGAAGCTGCACTCCCCCGCCCTGGCCGCACTCGCCGACGCCGTCACGGCGACCGCGGCCGAGGCGCTGCGCCGCTGAGAACCGCCGGTCCGTGCACGCCCGGTTCCCGAAGGGCGGCCGCGGAGTAGCGTGTCGGGGCGGTGGCTCGGTGGCCGGCCGGCGACCCACCCGGTCGTGCCGCCCGCCGCACGCCACCGGTGCCCGGCCGGGCGCGGCCCTACCCGGGCCGCTGGGCCTGCCGTGCCGTTCCCCGGCCTGTCGAGCGCCCGGTCATTTCGCGCGGGCGCCCCCGCGCGGTGACCGGATCGTGTCGTCCCCCGGCGGTCGCGCCGTTTCATGCCGCCCCGACCGGTCACCCGCCCCCGAAGCGACGAACGCATGCCACGGAATCGACGACATTCCCACCGATCCAGGGAGCATTCCATGGAGAACTGGCGCGACCACGCCGCGTGCCGCCACGAGGATCCCGACCTGTTCTTCCCCATCGGCACCACCGGGCCCGCGCAGGTGCAGACCCAGCGGGCCAAGGCGGTGTGCGGGCGCTGCCCCGTCCGGGAGGAGTGCCTGGACTGGGCGCTGGACACCGGACAGGGCATCGGCGTCTGGGGCGGTACCAGCGAGCCGGAGCGCCGCGCGCTGCGGCGCCGCGCCCGGACCCGCTCCGGCTGAACGGCGCTGCGCGCGCAGGCCTCAGCGGCCGCCGGGGTGCAGGGTCCGCCACGCCCGCTCCCGCCGCGCCACCGCCTCCTCGGCCGCGCCGGTCACCTCGTCGGCGATCCACCACACTGCTGTGCCGCGCGACCGGAGTACCCCCGGCGCACGCCGGGAATCGGACCCGCCGGGTCCGCTGCCGCGGATCCCGCTGTCACGGCTCCTCGCCCGGCATCTGTCCGGCGGGCAGCCGCAACGTGAACACCGCGCCCGCACCGGGCTCGCTCGCGGCCTCGGCCGTGCCGCCGTGCGCGGCGACCATGTGGCGGACGATCGGCAGCCCGAGGCCGCTGCCGCCGGTGCGGCGGCTGCGCGACTTCTCCGCGCGCCAGAACCGCTCGAACACGTGCGGCAGTTCCTCGGCGGCGATGCCGCAGCCGGTGTCGGCGACCGTGAGGACGACGTCGGAGCCGTCCCGGCGGGCGGCCAGCGTGACGGTGCCGTCGGCAGGGGTGTGCCGCAGCGCGTTGGAGACGAGGTTGCCGAGCGCCTGCCGCATCCGCACCGGGTCGGCGTCCAGCCACGCGGCGGGGTCGGCCTCGGTGCGCAGGGCGACCCCGGCGGCGCCGGCGGCGACCCGGTGGGCCGCGGCGACCTGGTCGAGCAGGTCGCCGGCGCGCAGCGGCTCGGGGTGCAGCCGCAGCGTCCCGGCGTCGGCGGCGGCGAGATCCTGCAGGTCGTCGATGATCCGCTGGAGCACGAGCGCCTCCTCGTGCAGCGAGTCCAGCAGGGCCGGGTCGGGGTCGACGACGCCGTCGCGCACGACCTCCAGCCAGCCGCGGATGTTGGTCAGCGGGCTGCGCAGCTCGTGGGCGATGTCGCTGACCATGGCCTTGCGCTGGGCCTCGATGCGTTCGCGGCGCTCGGTGAGGTCGTTGAAGGCCTCGGCGAGGATGCCGGTCTCGTCCCGGGTGGTCACCGGCACCCGCACGTGCCGCTCGGGCGGTGCCTGGGCGGCCTCGGTCAGCGCGCGCAGGGGCCGCACCAGACGGATGGCGACGGCCGCGGTCACCGCGACGGTGACGGCGAGGACGAGGCCGGCCGCGGAGACCACCTTGGCCTTGTTGGCCGGGGACATGTCGAAGTGGGACGGGTTCTGGTCGCCGATGCCGAGGAACAGTTCGGCCACCGGCGCGACATAGGGCTCGAGTTGGGTGCGGCGGGCGGCCAGGACGCAACTCTGGGCCTCCCGCGCGGTCGGTCCCCTGCTCGTCCTGGCGTACTTGAGGGCCAGATAGCCGCCGGCGTCGAAAGGGTCCTTGCCGCTGGGGTCCAAGGCGAGGAACAGCGGACCGGGCTGGTCCAGGCCCGCCCGCTTCAGGCAGGGCCGGGCGAGCTCCGTCAGGGTGTCCAGGGCCCGCCGCTCCGTGGACGTGGGGGTGTTGAGCTGTCCGTCCTCGCACTCCGTCGCGCCGTACCCGGTGGGGTCGGCGCCGTCGGTGCCGGTGAGCACGGGCCGCCCGCTGGGGATCCGCACCACCGTGGTCTGCAGGCCGAACCGCTTGTAGCACTGGCTGCGTTTGGCGGCCAGCGCGTCCAGATCGGCGCGTTCCTTCCCGGTCAGCCGGTAGGGGCCCACCGCCCGCGGGTCGATGCCGCTGAGCTGGGCGCCGGTCTCGGTGTAGGTGTCGGTGCGCAGCGGGTCGACGGTCGCGGCGGGCCGGGGCGGGAGGGGGGTGCCGCGCGGCGCGGAGTCGGCGACGAGGGTGCGGTCGGGGGTGGTGAGGGCGATCCGGCGGCCGGTTCGTGCGGCCAGGTCGCGGACGGTGCGCCGGACGCCGGACCAGTCGGAGTGCGTGGCCGCGTAGCCGCTGAGCTGCGCCAGGATGCTGTTGTCGGCGGCGAGGTCCTGGCCCTGCTCCTCCTTCAGGGCGCTGGTGGTGGTGGTCACCGCGAGCCAGGCGGTGGCCGCCACCGAGCAGACGGCGATCAGGGCGGAGACGAACAGCAGGCGGACCAGCAGCCGTTTGCGCAGCGGTATCCGGCGCTTCACGGCCGCGCGCCGCTCAGCTTGTAGCCGACGCCGAACACGGTCAGCAGCCGCGCCGGGCGCCGCGGGTCGGCCTCGATCTTCCGGCGCAGGTTCATGATGTGCACGTCCACCGCCCGCTCGGTGGAGGCCCGGTCGAAGCCGCGCGTGTACTGCAGCAGTTGCCGCCGGGTGAACACCCGATCCGGCTCCGCCGCCATGGCCAGCAGGATCTGGAACTCAGCCGGCGTGCACTCCACCGGTACGCCCGCGCAGCGCACCTCGTGCCGCACCGGGTCGACGCTGATCCCGGCGGCCCGGACGACCGGGTCGTCGCCGCGGGCGCCGGCGCCGCGCCCGCTGCGCCTGAGGACCGTACGGATCCGGGCCATCAGCTCGCGCGGGCTGTACGGCTTGGTCATGTAGTCGTCGGCGCCCAGTTCGAGGCCGAGCAGCACGTCGTCCTCGGTGGAGCGGGCAGTGAGCATCACCACGGGGACCGCCAGCTCGCCGTCGTCGCCGCGCAGCTCCCGGCAGACGCCGAAGCCGTCGACGCCCGGCAGCATCAGATCCAGGACGAGCAGGTCGGGGCCGAGCCTGCGGGCGGCGTCGAGCGCGGCGGCGCCGTCGTGCACCACCGTGGCCGTGTGCCCCTCGGCGAGCAGGGACCGCCGGATCAGTTCGGCCTGCTTCTCGTCGTCCTCGGCGACCAGTACATGTGCGCACACGAGTTCGGATCCTAAGCTGCTCAGGCGGCGAGCCAGTCGGCGTACCCCATCACGACGACCGGATGCCGGTCGGGGTCGAGGGTGCGCAGGAGGTCCTTCATGTGCGCCTTGGCGATGCTGACACAGCCGTGCGTCGGGCCGCCGTGGTCCACGTGCAGCCAGACTCCCCCGCCGCGTCTCGCGCCCAGGGGGCGGGTCCAGTCCAGCGGTGAGGTGCCGGGCTTGCGGTTGTAGTCGATGGCGATGACGTAGTCGAAACAGCCCTCCAGGGGTTCGCCCTTGAAACCGGTGCCGGGCGAGTGGAATCCGCCCGACTGGTGGTACGGGAGCCTGCTGCCGGGGTCGGGAAGCAGGCCGCCGGCGTCGGAGAGCGTGTAGACGCCGAGCGGGGAGCGCAGGTCGCCCAGCACGTGGTGGGCGCTCCAGCCGCGCAGCGCGTTGTGCGCGGGCCAAGGGGCGCCCGCCTGCCAGCCGTCGGCGGAGCGCTGGTGCAGTACGACCGTGCAGACCGGGGAGTCCTTGCCGCGCCCGGTGACGACGACGGCCTGCTCGCAGCGTTCGGGTATCGCCGCCGACCGGGTGGGGCCGAGTCCGGGTATGCCCTGTGGCGCCTGCTCCGCCTGGACCTCGGGGCTGGGGGTGGTCGTGGGCGCCGCAGGGGCGGACGGCGTGCGGCGCTCCGTCGCCGCGGCTCCGCCGCCGCAGCCGGTGAGCAGCAGCGGGGAGGCGAGGAGGGTGACGGTGGTTCTGCGGTTGATCATGCTGTCGACACTGGCCGACAGTTGTTTGGAACTGGTCAGAAATCAGGCGCTGTTCGGCTTGCCCTCGGCGTACAGCCAGGTGTGGAAGAGCCGGTTGAGCGCGTGTCCCGACTCTTGTTCCGCGAGCTGCACGAACTGCGTGGTCGTGCCGTGCCCGTCGCGGTGCCCGGCCGCCCAGGCGCGCAGGATCCGGAAGAAGTCCCGGTCGCCGACCGCCCTGCGCAGCTCGTGCAGGGCCATCGCGCCGCGCTCGTAGACGGGGGTGTCGAAGAGGTTGCCGCCGCTGCCCGGGTCGCCGGGCGGGTAGGCCCACAGGTCGTCGCTCGCGGGGCGGGCGTACAGAGCGTCGAAGGTCTTCTGGGCGCTGTCACCGCCGTGCTGTTCGGCGTACAGCCACTCGGCGTAGGTGGCGAAGCCCTCGTTGAGCCAGATGTCCTTCCAGGTGGTCACCGACACAAAGTCGCCGAACCACTGGTGGGCGGTCTCGTGGACGAGGGTACTGAGGTCGGGCGCGCAGACGTACACCGGGCGGGTCTGGGTCTCCAGGGAGTCGACGACGTCCGGGACCTGGTCCACGATCGCCCCGGCGGCCCGGTACGGGTACGGCCCGAACAGTGTGCTCTCCCATGCGAGGACGGCGGGCAGCTTCCTCAGCACGGGCGCGGCGGCCCGCGCTTGACGGGGGTCGACGGCGTTGTACACCTGGATGCCGTCCCGGGTGGTGTACCGCTGCACCCGGAACCGTCCGATGGTGGCGGTGGCCAGGTAGGCAGCCATCGGCCGGGTCTCGCGCCAGTGGAAGGTGGTGTGCCCGTGCGCGGTGCGCTGCCCGGCAAGCACGCCGTTGGCGACGGCCGTACGGCCCTGGGGCACGGTGACCGTGATGTCGTACGAGGACTTGTCCTCGGGCCGGCCGTCGGACGGGAACCACGTCATGGCGCCCTGGGGCTGGCCGGCGACGAACGCCCCGTCGTCGGTGGGGATCCAGCCGTCGGCCGAGCCGTCGGGATCGGTGACCGGCCGGGGCGTGCCGTGGTAGCGGACGGCGACGCGGAACTCCTCGCCGCCGCGCAGGGCGCGGCGGGGGGTGACGAGGAGTTCCTGGCCGCTGCGGGTGAAGCGGGCGGCGGCACGGTCGACGGTGACGCCCTCGACCTTCAGGCCCGACAGGTCCAGGTCGAAGCGGGTGAGCGGCTGGGTGGCGCGGGCGACGAGGAGCGCCCTGCCGGCCAGGTGCCGGGAGGAGGTGTCGTAGCGCAGGCCGAGGTCGTAGTGGCGGACGTGGTAACCCCCGTTGCCGCTGAGCGGGAAGTACGGGTCGCCCGCACCGGGAGCGCCCGTCGTGCCGGGCGCCGCGGGTCCGGCGGCCCCGAGCAGGGCCGCCGAGGCGACGGTCACGGCGGCGAGGACCGCCTCGCGGCGAAGGGCGGTGGCACGGCGCCGGGCTGCCGGGCGGCGGGAAGGCCTCACCTGCGCTCCTCCGGGACGGCGGAGATCGACTGGCCGAAGAGGCGGGGACCGGAGTACCGGTCGTCCTCCCATTGTGGCCACGTCCGCGCCGCGTCGCCGCCCGGCGGCCGAACTCCGGCAGTACGCTCGCGGGAGCGTCCGCCGTCCCGAGAGGAGGCCCGACCGTGAGCGTGCGTGTGCGCCGGGTCTACGAACCGCCCGAGCCCGACGACGGCCTGCGGGTCCTGGTCGACCGGCTGTGGCCGCGCGGCCTCGCCAAGGACGAGGCCCGCGTCGACGAGTGGCCGAAGGAGCTCACGCCCTCGACCGAGCTGCGCACGTGGTACCACGGCGGCGGGGGCTCGTACGAGGAGTTCCGCCGCCGCTACGAGGCGGAGCTGGACCGTCCCGAGGCCGTCGCGCTGCTCGGCGGCCTCAGGAAGTCGGTCCGGGACGGCAGCGTGACCCTGCTGACGGCCTCCAAGGCCACGGACCACAGCCACGCCCACGTGCTGGCGGACCTGCTGGAGGACTGAGCTCAGCCGGTGTGCCGGGCCGCGTGCCGGCCGGCGGCGCGCCCCGAGAACAGGCAGCCGCCGAGGAAGGTGCCCTCAAGGGCGTTGTAGCCGTGGACGCCGCCCCCGCCGAAGCCGGCCACCTCGCCCGCCGCGTACAGCCCGTCGATCGGGGTCCCGTCGGTGCCGAGGGCGCGCGAGTCGAGATCGGTCTGGATGCCGCCCAGGGTCTTGCGGGTGAGCACGTGCATCCGGACGCCGATCAGCGGGCCCGCGGCCGGGTCGAGGAGGCGGTGCGGGGCGGCGACCCGGCCGAGGCGGTCGCCTATGTAGCGGCGGGCGTTGCGGATGCCCTGGATCTGGGAGTCCTTGCTGTACGGGTTGGCGATCTGCAGGTCGCGGGCCTCGATCTGGCGGCGCACCTCGGCCGCGTCGAGGAGGGCCTTGCCGGTGAGGCCGTTCATCTTCTCGACCAGCTGCTCCAGGCTGCCCGCGGTGACGAAGTCGGCGCCCCGGTCGAGGAAGGCCTGCACGGGGCCGGGCGCGCCCTTGCCGAGGAGCCGGTCGCGCAGCACCGCCTTGCGGTCCTTGGCGGTGATGTCGGGGTTCTGCTCGGAGCCGGAGAGCGCGAACTCCTTCTCGACGATCTTCCGGGTGAGGACGAACCAGGAGTGGTCGTGGCCGGCGATGTCCTCGGTGGTCCGCAGGTACTTGAGGGTGCTGAGGGTGTCGTACCCGGGCAGGCAGGGGTCGGGCAGGCGGCGGCCGAGGGCGTCGAGCCAGATGGAGGACGGGCCGGGCAGGATGCGGATGCCGTGGCCGGGCCAGACGGGGTTCCAGTTCTGCAGGCCCTCGGTGTAGTGCCACATGCGGTCGCGGTTGACCAGCCGGACGCCGGCCGCGGCGCTGATGTCGAGCATGCGGCCGTCGACGTAGGCCGGGACGCCGGTGACCATCTCGGCGGGGGGTGTGCCGAGCCGCTCGGGCCAGTACCGGCGGACCATGTCGTGATCGGCGCCGATGCCGCCGGTGGTGACGACGACCGCCTGGGCGGAGAGTTCGAAGTCGCCGGCGCGCTCCCGGGTGGAGGCGACGCCGCGCGGTGCGTCGTCGGGCGCGAGAACGGTGCCGCGCACCCCGCGTGCCGCGCCGTCCTCGATGACCAGCTCGTCCACCCGGTGGCGGTGGTGGAAGGTGAGCAGGCCGTCCCGGGCGGCCTGCCGGGCGTGGGCGACGAAGGGCTCGACGACCCCGGTGCCGGTGCCCCACGCGATGTGGAAGCGGGGCACGGAGTTGCCGTGCCCGTCCGCGCGCAGGTCGCCGCGCTCCGCCCAGCCGACGGTGGGCAGCAGCTCGATGCCGTGCCCCTGCAGCCAGGACCGCTTCTCGCCGGCCGCGAACTCGACGTAGGCGCGGGCCCAGCGCACCGCCCAGGAGTCCTCGTCGTCGAGCCGGTCGAACTGCGCGCTGCCCCGCCAGTCGCTCCAGGCGAGGTCGAAGGAGTCCTTGATGCCGAGCCGGCGCTGCTCGGGCGAGTCGACGAGGAAGAGCCCGCCGAAGGACCAGAACGCCTGGCCGCCGAGGTTGGCGGCGTTCTCCTGGTCGACCAGGGCGACACGGCGGCCCCGGCTGGTGAGTTCGTGCGCGGCGACCAGGCCGGCGAGGCCCGCTCCGACGACGATGACGTCCGCGTCCATGGCGTGGAGGTTCCTTCCTCAGTTCGTCGATGGGGTGCTGCTGCCGTCCGTGAGCAGCGCGGTGAGCAGCTGCTTCAGCCACGCCCGCGCCCTCTCGACGTCCTTGTCCAGCAGCAGTTGGGTGGTGACGCCGTCGTACGCGGCGACCACGGCGTGTGCCGCCCCGGCCACGTCGCCCAGCACGGCGGGCAGTTCGGTGTGTCCCCGGGCCCGGGACAGCCGGTCGGCGACGGCCCGGCGCAGCCGGGCGCGGTGGTCGAGCAGGGCGCGGGCGACGTGCGGGTCGCGGGCGGCGTGCACCAGGAAGTCGGTCTTCACCAGCAGCCAGTCCACGTCGAGCAGCAGCACCTCGGTGACCCGGTCCACGGAGGAGGGGACGTCGAGGTCGGGGCCGCCCTGGGCGAGGGCGTCGGCCACCTGGGCGGCGATGAGGTCGGCGCGTTCTCGGTAGAGGGCGAAGAACAGCTCGTCGAGGGTGGCGAAGTTCGAGTAGAAGGCGCCGCGGCTGAAGCCGGCCGCCTCGCAGACCTCCTCGATGGAGACCCGCCCGAATCCCTTGGCGGCGAACACCCGGAACGCGGCGTCCAGCAGCCGGGCCCGGGTGTGCTCCCGGCGCCGGGTGACGCGCCGCGCCGTCTGCTCCGTCACGCTCCCACCTCGCTTTCGATACGCGAATGTATCCGATGCATGAATGTATCGAAAGGCTCTGCGCCGGAGTGATCAAATAGGAACGCATTTTCGATTAGCGGGTACGCTGGGCGCATGTCCACGCACCTGCAGGGCTCCCTGTTCGATCAGACGGACGAGCTGCGGCTCGGCCCGCTCGACGGGCTGCGCCGGACCGAGCTGGGCGCCGGCGCCTGGATCGACGTGCTGCCGGGCTGGCTGAGCGGGGCCGACGCCCTGTTCGAACAGCTCGCGGCGGAGGTCCCCTGGCGCGCGGAACGCCGAAAGATGTACGACAACGTCGTGGCCGTGCCCAGGCTGCTGGCCTTCTACGCGGCCCAGGACGCGCTGCCCCACCCGGTCCTCGACGAGGCCCGCACCGCCCTGTCCCGGTACTACGCCGACGAGCTGGGCGAGCCGTTCACCACCGCCGGGCTGTGCTTCTACCGCGACGGCCGGGACAGCGTGGCCTGGCACGGCGACCGGATCGGCCGGGGCTCCCGCGAGGACACCATGGTCGCGATCCTCTCCGTGGGCGAGCCCCGGGACCTGCTGCTGCGCCCGGCCGGCGGGGGCGGCACGACGGTGCGGCGGCAGCTGGGGCACGGCGACCTGATCGTGATGGGCGGCTCCTGCCAGCGCACCTGGGAGCACTGCGTGCCCAAGACGGCCCGGCCCACCGGACCGCGCATCAGCGTCCAGTTCCGGCCGCGGGGCGTGCGCTGATCACCGGCAGCCACCCACGTGGTGCGGCACGCCGGCGCATCTGGTTGGCTGTCCCGCGACGGGCAGCGACTCAGGGGCGCGGGGAGAACATGCGGGCAGAGGTACACGAGGTCGCCGACGGCACCTGGCTGGTGCACGGCAACAACGTCAACTGGGTGATCCTCAAGGAGGGCGACGCCGTCACGCTGGTGGACACCGGATACCCCGGCGACCGGGAGGGCGTCCTGGAGTCCCTCGCGGCGGTGGGCAGTTCACCGGAGGCGGTGGCCGCGGTGCTGATCACCCACGCCCACAACGACCACCTGGGCTCGGCCGAGTACCTGCGCGCGACGCACGGCACCCCCGTCCATCTGCATCCGGCCGAGGTCCCGCACGCCCGGAGGGAGTTCCTGCAGCAGGCCACGATCGGCGACGTCGTGCGCAACGCCTGGCGGCCCGGCGTGCTGCCCTGGGCGGCGCACGTGATCCGCGTCGGCGGCATCGAACAGCACCCGGTCACCGCCCCCGAGCCGTTCCCCGGCGAGGGCGCGCTGGACCTGCCGGGCCGCCCGGTGCCCGTGCACACACCCGGCCACACCGACGGCCACTGCGTCTACCACCTGCCTGGGGCCGGGATCGTGATCTCCGGCGACGCCCTGGTCAGCGGGCACGCGACCTCGCGGGTCAAGGGGCCGCAGCTGCTGCACGGCTTCTTCCACCACGAGCGCGCGCGGGCGCTGGCGTCCCTGGAGACGATCGCCGCGCTCGACGGCGACACCCTGCTGCCCGGCCACGGCCCGGTCCACCGCGGCTCCGTGCGCGCCGCCGCCGAACAGGCCAGGGAACGGGCCTCCTAGCGGGCAGCGGCGGGCCTTAGGGTTCGTGCCATGGCCTTGCAGATCAGCGCCACGAACCCGGAACACCCCGCCCTGCTGCTCGCCCTGCCCTGGGACGTGCCCCTGGAGGAGTGGCCCGAGGAGTACCTCGTACCGCTCCCGCGCGGCATCTCCCGGCACGTCGTGCGCTACGCCCACGCCGGCGACGAGGTGATCGCCGTCAAGGAGCTGGCCGAGCGGCCCGCGCTGCGCGAGTACGAGCTGCTGCGCGCCCTGGACCGGCTGGGCATCCCCGCCGTCGATCCCCTCGCCGTGGTCACCGGCCGCACCGACCGCACGGGCGACCCGCTGGAGCCCGTGCTGGTCACCCGGCACCTGCGCGGCTCGATGCCGTACCGGTCGATGTTCGAGACGACGATGCGCCCGGCGACCATGCACCGGCTGATGGACGCCCTCGCCGTGCTGCTGGTGCGGCTGCACCTGGCCGGGTTCGCCTGGGGCGACTGCTCGCTGTCCAACACCCTGTTCCGCAGGGACGCGGGCGCCTACGCCGCCTACCTCGTCGACGCCGAGACCGGCGAGCTGCATCCGCGGCTCAGCCCGGGTCGGCGGGAGTACGACCTCGACCTGGCCCGCGTGAACATCAGCGGCGAGCTGCTCGACCTGGAGGCCTCCGGCGCGCTGCACCCGTCCGTCGACCCGGTGGAGTTCGGCCACGAGATCTGCACCCGCTACCAGGGCCTGTGGCAGGAGCTGACCCGCACCTCGGTGTACCCGGCGGGCAAGTACCACTACATAGAGCGCCGGATACGGCGGCTCAACGACCTGGGCTTCGACGTGGCCGAGATGCAGATCGAGCGCTCCTCCAACGGCGACACGGTCACCTTCGTGCCGAAGGTCGTCGACGCCGGCCACCACCAACGGCAGCTGCTGCGGCTGACCGGCCTGGACACCGAGGAGAACCAGGCGCGGCGGCTGCTGAGCGACCTGGAGAGCTGGATGGCCACGCAGGACGACTACGCCCCGGGCGACCCCCTCGCCGCCCGGCCCGAGGTGCTCGCCCACCGCTGGGTGCGGGACGTGTTCCGGCCCACCGTGCGGGCCGTGCCGCCGGAGCTGCGCGGCTCGATGGACCCCGCGGAGATCTACCACCAGCTGCTCGAACACCGCTGGTATCTGTCCGAGCGGGCCCAGCACGACATCGGCCTCGACACCGCCGTGCAGGACTACCTCGCCAACGTCCTGCCCGGGGCCCGCGCCGCCCTGGAACCGGCCGGCCCGGAGAAGGCGCTGGAACCGTCCGCCCCGGAGAAGGCCCTGGAACCGGCCGACCCGGAGTAGACCCCGCCGTGGGACCCCGCCCCCCGGCGCCCTGCGCGCCGCCCCACCGCCTCGCGGGCGCGGACGGCGTTCCCACGCGCCGCACCGGGCGCGGCCCGAGTACGGCCGTACACGTGCCGGGCCCGGCACGTGTACGGCCGCGCAACCCCCGAGCACGCACCGCGCGCCGCGAGGCCCGCGCTTCGGGCGGCCGGGAATGTGACGACGGGACCGGGCTCACTCGTGCGGGACCACGGCCACCGGGCAGTCGGCGTGGTGCAGCACGCCGTGCGTGACCGAGCCGATCCGGGCGCCCACCGCCGTGCGGTACCCCCGGCGCCCGACGACCATCAACTGGGCCTGCCCGGCCATCGACAGCAGCACCTGCCCGGCGCTGCCCATCTCCACCTGCTCGGCCACCGGCACGTCCGGGAAGCGCTCCCGCCAGGGCCGCAGCGCCTCGGCCAGCGCCTGCCTCTCGTACGGCTCCAGCCCGCCGGCCTCGTCCAGCAGCTTGAGCGAACCGGGGCTGTAGGCGAAGACCGGCGGCAGGGTCCACGCCCGCACGGCCCGGACCACCGCGCCGCGGGCCGCCGCCGCCTCGAAGGCGAACCTCAGTGCGGCCGCGCTGTCCTCCGGGCCGCCGTGCTGGCCGACGACGACGTCGCGTCCGGCCGCCTCCGCCGCCGGCGTGGCCCCGGCGCGCACCAGGACCACCGGCCGCCGGGCCTCCATGACCACCTGCTGACCCACCGAACCCAGCAGGAAGCCGACGACCGGTCCGTGCCCGCGCGAGCCCAGCACCAGCATCTCCGCCTCCGCGGCCGCCCGGACCAGCGCCTCCACGGCCCCGCCCTCGACCACGTCCACGCTCACCGCGAGTTCCGGATGCCGCTCGGACACGCCGCGCACGGCCTCCGCCACGCCTCCCGACACCCACTCGTGCTGGGTGTCCCGGTCGGCCGGCGCCAGCGACTCGGCGTACCGCCACGCGTGCACCACCCGCAGCGGCAGCCCCCGGCGCACTGCCTCCCGGCCCGCCCACTGCAGCGCGGCCAGGCTCTCCTCCGTACCGTCCACCCCAGCCGTGATCGGGCGTGTCATGCGTGGCCTCCCAGTTGTCGACGCGTGCTCGTGATGCTGGTGCCCACTATCGGCCACCGCAGCGCGGGGGAAGCGCGATCACAGCCCATTCGTGCACCCGAGCGAACCGGGGCGTTCGCACTTACGATGGGCGCGTACCGGTGCGGTGGTCCCCACGACGCCGACCTGCGGCACCAACGCTCGGGGTGGGAGACGTATGGCACAGGCCGCCGATGCAGCGCGGACCGTCATCCTGACCGTGGACGACGACCCGGGGGTATCCCGCGCCGTCGCCCGCGACCTCAGACGGCGCTACGGCGAGTCGTACCGGATCGTTCGCGCGGAGTCCGGGGAGTCCGCGCTGGACGCGCTGCGCGAACTGAAGCTGCGCGGCGACCTGGTGGCCGTCATCCTGGCCGACTACCGCATGCCGCAGATGAACGGCATCGAGTTCCTGGAGCATGCGCTCGACGTCTATCCGGGGGCGCGGCGGGTGCTGCTGACCGCGTACGCCGACACCAATGCGGCGATCGACGCGATCAACGTGGTCGACCTGGACCACTACCTGCTCAAGCCCTGGGACCCGCCGGAGGAGAAGCTGTATCCGGTCCTGGACGATCTGCTCCAGGCCTGGCGCTGCAGCGACTACAGGCCCGTGCCCAGCACCAAGGTCGTCGGGCACCGCTGGTCGGCGCGGTCGTCGGACGTGCGCGAGTTCCTGGCCCGCAACCAGGTGCCCTACCGCTGGTACTCCGTCGAGGAGCCGGAGGGACGGCGGCTGCTGACCGCCGCCGGGAAGGACGGGCAGCGGCTGCCGCTCGTGATCACCCCGGACGGCACGGTCCTCGTGGAGCCCGAGGCGCCCGAACTCGCCGCCCATGTGGGCCTGGCGACGACTCCCACGGCCGACTTCTACGACCTGATCGTGATCGGCGGGGGCCCGGCCGGACTCGGCGCGGCCGTGTACGGGGCCTCCGAGGGCCTGAGGACCGTGCTCGTGGAGCGGTCGGCGACCGGCGGGCAGGCCGGGCAGAGCTCCCGGATCGAGAACTACCTCGGCTTCCCCGACGGCGTCTCCGGCGCCCAGCTCACCGATCGCGCGCGGCGCCAGGCCGCCAAGTTCGGCGCCGAGATCCTGACCACCCGCGAGGTGACGGGACTCGAGGTCAACGGCGCCGCCCGCGTCGTACGGTTCGCGGACGGGTCGGCGATCGCCGCCCACAGCGTGATCCTCGCGACCGGGGTCCAGTACCGGCAGCTGGAGGCCCAGGGCTGCACCGACCTCACCGGCTGCGGGGTGTTCTACGGCTCGGCGCTGACCGAGGCGGCCTCCTGCCAGGGGCAGGACGTGTACATCGTCGGCGGCGCCAACTCGGCGGGCCAGGCCGCGATGTACCTGTCGCGGGGCGCGAAGTCCGTGACGCTGCTGGTGCGCGGCCGGGATCTGTCCGCGTCCATGTCCCACTACCTGATCCAGCAGATCAACGAGGCGGCGAACATATCCGTGCGCAGCCGGACCGTGGTCGAGGAGGCCCACGGCTCGGACCACCTGGAGCAGCTGACGCTGCGGGACACGGCCACCGGGGAGACGGAACGGGTCGACGCCCAGTGGGTGTTCGTGTTCATCGGCGCCGCCCCGCTGACCGACTGGCTCGGCGACACCGTGCTGCGCGACGGGCGCGGTTTCATCCTGGCCGGGCCCGATCTGACCGCGGACGGGCGGCCGCCGGCCGGCTGGGAGCTGGACCGGCCGCCGTACCACCTGGAGACCAGCATTCCCGGCGTGTTCGTGGCGGGTGACGCGCGCGCCGAGTCCGCGAAACGTGTCGCCTCCGCCGTCGGAGAGGGAGCCATGGCCGTGATGCTCGTCCACCGGTATCTGGAGCAGTCATGAGCGGACAGGTCATGCCGTGCAGCGCCCAGGAGATCAGCTCCCTGTTCCTGTTCGAGAAGCTGAGCCCGGAACAGATGGGCCGGTTGTGCGCCGAGGGGCAGGTGGAGCTGTTCGAGCCCGGCCCGGTGTACACCGAGGGCGACCCGGCCACCTGCTTCTTCGTGATGATCGAGGGCACGGTCGTGCTGTCGCGCCGGGTCGGCGACGACGACGTCGAGGTCACCCGGACCTCGCAGCCCGGGGTGTACGCGGGCGCGATGCAGGCCTACCTCGGGGACCGGGTGCCCCAGGTGTACAACAACTCGATGCGGGTGACCGTACCGACGCGGTTCTTCGTGCTGCCGACGGACATCTTCGCGGACGTGATGCGCGAGTGGTTCCCGATGGCGGTGCACCTGCTGGAGGGCCTGTTCTTCGGCACGAAGAACACCCAGGCCACGGTCGGGCAGCGGGAGCGGCTGCTGGCGCTCGGCTCGCTGTCGGCCGGGCTCACCCACGAGCTGAACAACCCGGCGGCCGCGGCCGTGCGGGCCACCGCCACCCTGCGCGAGCGGGTCGCGAAGATGCGGCGCAAGCTCGCCGTCATCGCCGAAGGCCCCTTCACCCGGGAGGCGTTGGCCGGCCTGGTCGAGGTCCAGGAGCGCACCGCCGAGCGGGTCGCGAAGGCGCCGGTGCTCGGCCCGCTGGAGGCCGCCGACCGCGAGGACCTGCTCACCGACTGGCTGGAGGACCACGGGATCGAGCACGGCTGGCAGCTGGCGCCGACGTTCGTGCAGGGCGGGCTCGACGTCGACTGGCTGGAGCAGGTCGCGGCGGCCGTCGACGAGGAGATCCTCGCGGGCGCGATCGGCTGGCTCAACTACACCGTCGAGACCGAGCTGTTGATGAACGAGATCGATGACTCCACCACGCGGATCTCGCACCTCGTCGACGCGGCCAAGCAGTACTCCCAGCTGGACCGGGCGCCGTACCGGGTGGTGGACGTGCACGAACTCCTCGAGAGCACGCTGCTGATGCTGTCGGGCAAGATCGGCCCGGGGATCCATGTCGTGAAGGAGTACGACCGCACGCTCCCGGCGGTGCCCGCCTACCCGGCGGAGCTGAACCAGGTGTGGACCAACCTCATCGACAACGCGGTCTCGGCCATCAGGAGCGCGGGCGACGAGGGCACGCTGACGGTGCGGACCGCGCTCGACCACGAGCAGGTGCTGGTGGAGTTCCGGGACACCGGGCCCGGCATCCCGCCGGAGATCAAGGACCGGATCTTCGACCCGTTCTTCACCACCAAGCCGGTCGGCGAGGGCACCGGGCTGGGCCTGGACATCTCCTGGCGGATCGTCGTCAACAAGCACCACGGCACCCTGCGGGCCGAGTCGGTGCCGGGCGACACCCGCTTCCAGGTGCTGCTGCCCGTGACACCCGAGGCGCCCACGTCCACCGAGCCGTCCCAGCAGCAAGCGGAGGAACCCGTATGAGCAACGGAATCGACCCGAGCGTCCCGCCGAGCGGCACCGGGTGCGTGGAGTGCGAGCAGGCCGACGGCTGGTGGTTCCATCTGCGCCGCTGCGCGCAGTGCGGACACATCGGCTGCTGCGACGACTCCCCCGCCCGGCACGCCACCGCGCACTACCGCGAGACGGGGCATCCGATCATCCAGAGCTTCGAGCCGGGCGAGGAGTGGTTCTGGAACTACGCCACGGACGAGCTGTACGGCGCCGGTCCCGGCCTGACCCCGCCGGCCAGCCATCCCGCCGACCAGCCGGTGCCGGGGCCCGCGGGGCGGGTGCCGGCCGACTGGGCGCAGACGCTGCGCTGACCGGGCCGTCCGGCGCTCAGCGGGCGCAGTCCAGGCTGTGCGGGGCGACGCTGTCGGCCAGGGCCCGCATGCCCCGGTCGCCGGGGTGCAGATGGTCGCCGCCGTCGAAGAGCGGCAGGATCCGTTCGGGGTCGTGCGGGCTGCGCAGGGTGCGGTCGAAGTCGGCGACGGCGTCGAACTCCCCGCTGGTACGGATGAACGTGTTCACTTCCCCCCGTACCGCTTCGGCGGCCGGGTCCCACTCCGGCCAACCCTTGAACGGGCCCACGGTGGCGGCGACCACGCACACGTGGGCCGCGTGCGCGCGCCGCACGATCTCCCGGTAGCCGGCGATCAGGCCGGCCGCGGTGACGCCGGTGTGCGCCTTGAGGTCGTTGACGCCCTCGAAGAGGACAACGGTGCGCACGCCGGGCTGGGAGAGCACGTCCCGGTCCAGCCGGTGCAGGGCGCTCGGCCCGGCGCCGTCCGCGAGCACCTGGTTGCCCGAGATGCCCTCGTCGGCCACGCCCTGCACGGCGGTGCGGGCCGTGTGCAGACGCCGGGCCAGGTAGTCGGGCCAGCGGCGGTTCGCGTCGGGCGTGGACGCCCAGCCGTCGGTGAGGGAGTCGCCCAGGACGGCCACCGCGCCGGTGGCCGGGCGGGCCGGCCGTACGGCGACCGCGTCCAGGTACCACCATGCGCCCGTGGTCCGCGTCCAGTGGGCGCCGCTGTCCTGAGCGGTGTGGTCGCCCTGGTCCGTGTACGACGTCTGCAGGGCCGTCCCGTGGCCGGTGGCCGGCCCGGCCGCGTCGGGGGTGCGCAGGCTGACGACGAGGTCGGCGCCGGCGGGCACGGAGCCCGGGACCGGGTCGCTCCACACCACGGCGTCCGGCGGGACGCTGACGCTGCGGGCGCCGCCGAAGGTCAGCGGCCGGTTGCTGCCCGGGCGCAGTGCGGCGCCGGCGCCGCGCAGTCCGGCGTGGACGCCGTCCAGGGTCAGGGGCCGGTCGCCGAACGCGTTGGTGAAGCGGACCCGCAGCGCGCTGCCGCCGACGCTGGTGTGCACGACCATGCGGTAGCCCCGGCCGGCCGTGCCCTCGCCGATCCGGTCGGCGCTCGCCGCCCAGGTGACCACGCCGGACGGCCGGGTGGCGGCGTGGTGCGGGGCGG